>JAYTWT010000152.1:0-3115 GCA_043743295.1 Alphaproteobacteria bacterium
ACTTCCCCCATCGGCCACTCGCCCTTCGGGCATCGGGCCGCCTTCCCCCAGAGGGGGAAGTCAGGTGCGCATATGACAATACCCGACTTTGCATCCTTACCCTTCGACGGCGACATCCCGGTCACGCGTCAGGCCACGGCGACCGAGCCCTGGATGACCCCAGAGGGGATCGCCGTCCGATCCACCTACGCTGCCGAGGACATCGACGGGTTCCCCGCCCTAGGCGGCTACCCCGGGCTGGCTCCCTACGTCCGCGGCCCCTACCCCACGATGTACGCCACCAACCCGTGGACCATTCGCCAGTACGCAGGCTTCTCCACGGCCGAGGACTCCAACGCCTTCTACCGGCGCAACTTGGCGGCGGGTCAGATGGGCCTCTCCATCGCCTTCGACCTAGCCACCCACCGCGGCTACGATTCTGATCATCCGCGGGTAGCAGGCGACGTCGGTATGGCGGGCGTCGCCATCGACAGCATTTACGACATGCGCACCCTCTTCGACGGCATCCCGCTGGACAAGATGAGCGTCTCGATGACCATGAACGGTGCGGTCTTGCCGATCCTGGCCCTCTACATCGTGGCGGCTGAGGAACAGGGTGTGCCGCACGAGAAGCTGGGTGGCACCATCCAGAACGACATCCTGAAAGAGTTCCTGACCCGGAACACTTACATCTACCCGCCCGGCCCCTCGATGCGGATCGTCGCCGACATCTTCGCCTACACCTCTAAGGAGATGCCGCGCTTCAACTCGATCTCGATCAGCGGCTATCATATGCAGGAAGCCGGTGCGACGCTGGACCTGGAGCTGGGCTACACCCTGGCCGACGGCATCGAATATGTCCGCGCGGGGGTCGCTGCCGGGATGACGGTGGACCAGTTCGCCCCGCGCCTGTCGTTCTTCTGGAACGCTGGCATGAACGCCTTCATGGAGATCGCGAAACAGCGCGCCAGCCGGCTCATCTGGGCCAAACTGATGAAGGCTGAGTTCGATCCGAAAGACCCACGCTCGCTCTCCCTGCGCGCCCACACCCAGACCAGCGGCTGGAGCCTGGCGGCGCAGGACGTCTACAACAACGTCGCCCGCACCACGGTCGAGGCTATGGCGGCGGTGGGCGGTCAGACCCAGAGCCTGCACACCAACTCCCTCGACGAAGCCCTGGCCCTGCCAACCGACTTCTCGGCCCGGATCAGCCGCAACACCCAGCTTTTCCTGCAGATCGAGAGTGGCCAGACCCGCGTCGTCGATCCTTGGGGCGGCAGCTATTACGTCGAACGGTTGACGGCCGACCTGGCGGAACGGGCCCTCACCCACATCGCTGAGGTCGAGGCTCTGGGCGGCATGGCCAAGGCCATCGAGGACGGCCTGCCCAAGCGCCGGATCGAGGAAGCCTCCGCCCGCACGCAGGCTCGAATCGATAGCGGCGCTCAGTCCGTCGTGGGCGTGAACCGCTATCGCCCCGACGTGCCCGACGACATCCCGGTGATGAAGGTCGACAACACCGCCGTGCGCAACGCTCAGCTGGACAAACTGCGGCGCCTCAAGGCTGAACGCGATCCTGAGGCGGTCGCCGCCGCATTGGATGCTCTGACGGCAGGTGCGTCCGGCAGCGGCAACCTGCTGGAACTCTCGGTCAACGCCGCACGCGCCATGGCCACCGTCGGTGAGATCTCCTTCGCGCTGGAGAAGGTGTTTGGCCGCCACAAGGCCCGCGCCAATGCCGTGCAAGGGGTCTATTTGCGCGAAGCTGGCGCCACGCCCGCTTCCGACCGCGCCAAGGCCATGGCCGAGGCCTTCACCCAGGCTGACGGCAAGAAGCCCCGGATCATGGTCGCCAAGATGGGCCAGGACGGCCATGACCGTGGCCAGAAGGTGATCGCCTCAGGCTTCGCCGACTTGGGCTTCGATGTCGAGATCGGCGACCTGTTCCAAACCCCCGCCGAGGCCGCCGCCGAAGCGGTTGGGGCCGGCGTGCACGCGGTGGGTGCCAGCTCGCTGGCCGCCGGTCACCTGACCCTGGTCCCCGAACTGCAGGCCGAACTCCACAAACTGGGTCGCCCCGACATCCTGGTCTTCGTCGGCGGCGTCATCCCGCCCGAGGACTTCAAGGCCCTGGAAGACATGGGCGTCGCGGCCATCTTCACCCCCGGCACCGTGGTCACCGAGGCGGCGATCACCGTGCTGGACCGGCTCAACGAAAAGTTGGGTTACGCGCAGTCGTAGGCGGCGTACCCGCAGATCCGCCAGCCTTGGGATCGACATAGGTCGTGCTCCAAGGTCCCACCGCGGCACCATAGATCAACGCGTCCTAGTCGGAGCCGTCGAAGTGGACCGCACCCGCAGGGACCAGCACATAGCTGCCCGCTGGATAGGCGGTGGCCCTGGTCTTATCCATCCGCTCGCCATAGCCCAGGTATAGGACGCCGCGTGCCACAAACACCCGGGCATCGGCGCTGTGCGAATGCGGCCCGTCCCACGTCCTGCCCGGAATGAAGAAGGCATAGGTGAAGATCACCCCCGCCTTGTCGCGCACCCCGTCCAACAGGGCAAACTTCGTGCCCGCCGGATCGACCCGCTGCCAAACGATCTGATCGGGCGTGATGCCTGGCGCGGGATCGGCCAAAGCGGAGGTTGCCAGAGCGAGGGCAGCGCTGGCGATGGAGAAGAGGCGGGCGTGGGTCGGCACGGATCTCTTCCTGGGCTGAGGTAACCCCCTCATGCCAGGATGGCCCCGAACTCGGCTCGCCGGATTCGGACCCCCAATCCAATTGAGCCCCTACCCCCCGAACGGCGTGTTCGCCGAGGGCTGAGCCCCTACCCCCCGAACGGCGTGTTCGCCGAGGGCCCGTCTGTGGTCGCGGCCTCAGAGCCACGCCGACGACCGCCCATCATCGCCTGCGCCTTAGCCAATTCTGCGCGGTCCAGCACGCCGTCCGCGTTGGTGTCCAGCTGCGTCCAGCCTGCGGCGATCATGGTGCCCATCCGACCGCGCAGTTCGGTCTTCTGCAGCTTGCCGTCAATATTGTCGTCCAACATCCCCAGCATCCGGGTCTGCGCAAACCGCGCTTCGGAATCGATCTGCGCCGCTGCCGTCTCGTCCAGCCAGCGGAAGCTCAGC
>JAYTWT010000153.1:0-22562 GCA_043743295.1 Alphaproteobacteria bacterium
GCTTCGGGAGATCACCCTTCGCCTGTGGCCCCGGTCGTCAGACCTCTACGTGGCCTGCCACCCGAAGCCTTCGACGAAGGGTGGCGGAGAGGGTGGGATTTTCCCCATACCCCTCTAAGTATCTGAAATACAACGTCTTTTTTTCGGTCGGATGTAACGGTTGTGGTGCCTCCTTGTAATAGCTTGGCGCACCTTTGGGAAGGCTACTGCGGTCCGGTGAGGAACATTTTGTACTCCTCGTTTAACCGCTTCTGGTGGCGGGGGTAGAGACCGCCAGAAAATAGCGGCATCGACTCTACCGCCGAGTTGTAGTCCGCGAAAATCACCATGACCCGTTCCAGCGATCCCACAGCTTCCTTGTGCCGTTGGAGCCGGTCAATGATCCGCAGAATGTCATGGCGGGCTCGGTCGTAGCTAACCGCTGCTCCCAAGAAATCAGCCGACGCCAGAACTACCAACATCGCAAAGAACACGCGGGCGACGAGTGCCCAGCGCTCCGGCGCGATGAACACAACGCCTGAGAACAGCGCAATGAGCGTCGCCGCGAACAGCAAGCCGAAAACGAGCCACGTCTCGCGGGCGGCAAAGCTGGCTAGGTTGGCAGTCCAGATCGCGCTCTCCTCCAACATGTCCACGAAGCGAGGAACGCCCGGCGGCTTCATGCTGGCGAAGTAGTCGGGATCAACGAGTCGCCGGGCCTCGGACTTCGGGGCGCGTCCGTCGTTGGAAAGTTCAAACAGCTCGGCACCATCAAGACTCACGCCCAATCCGCCTGCAATCAACGTCGCCCTGCGAAGGCGCTCAGCGTGTGCCCGGGACGCAGTGAGTTCCAGAAACAGGTAAAGCCAGACACCGGCGAGGACCAACGCCAGCAAGGCCGCGAGATAGAGCCAAGCGTCGGCGGTGACCCACACCGTGGCCGCAGCAAGCGCGCCAATGGCCATTTGGACTCGAAGCACCCAGGTTCTTAGCGCTGCGGCATGGTTGAACTCAGCCTTCTGACTGCCAATCAGAGACAGCACATCTGGCGCGGGGCCGCCGTTCATCGCGTAGCCTCTCAGTAGTAGCCGGGGAACGAGCCGGAATAGACCTTATCCCACCACTCCAACGCTTCGCGTGGGTTTCCCGCTGCGTCCGCCGCACACGCCTTTTCCGCACGGGTGAGCGCGGTGTTGAGCTTCGACAAAGCCGTTGGCTTCACAGGATCGGTACAGGGATAGATGTCCGCGCCAAGCCCAAGCGGATCACGCATCGCTGCCAAGCCCTTGGTGCTCATATGCCGAAGGGCTCCCTTCACGTCGATTGGATACACGACAGACGCCTCTGTGGAGAGGTATTGGGCCACACGAAGCTCTATGTAAATGCTCCGTATTCCCGCCCCAGAGTAGTAGTTCCAGGCTTTTACGAAGCGAACTACCTGTTTTGCCTTTTTGCTGAGGCGGTCATTTTGGGTGTTGGTATAGGAGTTCAAGCCTGTAGGACTGGAGAGCATCCACTTTCCGTACCGATTTGGCATCCCGTAGACGTTAAAACCGCTGGTCGTTTGCTTGAAGTATGCTGGTGTTATTTCGTGGCGTTCCCACGCTTCGGTTCCGAAGGGCACCGCGACGGCTGGGCTATCGACATAGACGCCCGTCTGCGGGAAGCGAGCCGCGAGCACATCCTTTACATTGCGAAGAGCAACTGCGGAGTCATTGGCGAGATTGCCGGACGGGATCACCGCGAAGTAGTCAACATCGCTGTAACCGCTAACGCTTGTTCCGTGGCCGAATGATCCGGCGCGAAAGAAGTTGGTCATCCCGAAGTTGGCCTTCAGGCAAGCTTCAATACTGGTTCGGTGGGAAGCCGCCTTTGTGGTCTCTGTCTCAGTCGGCGTGATCCAGCCGCGCAGAACCTCGAACCCTTCGCTTACTGTCTTAGCCACGGAGTTCTTCTCCAGCTACTTTGTGTCGCGCGGCGGGAACGGATCGTTGCCCGGCGGCACGGTGTCGCTGTCACGGAACTTCCCGTCGCGGCCCTGTGTAACAACCTCACCGCCACCGGCATTGGCGACAATCTGCCTAGCGGCGGCCTGTGCTGCTGCCTGGGTATCGAACACGCCGCTAGCCCGCTTCGCGCCAGGAGCTTTCACTGCCCAGCCCTCGGGGTGGTTAACGACAAAACGATCACTCTTCTTGGTCACGCTCTACCTCCGACCTAGACGCCCACGCTCAAGGTGGGGTGACACATTCCCGCCTTCAAGTGTTCGCGCTGCGTTCTGGTCAGTTTTCGGTCAGGCTAGCCCAGCGTTCGACGGCATCCGAGGACGCCTCAACGGCTATTAGCCGAGCCCGGATCGTTCCCAGCGCCAACGCCGCTGCCTCCGGCTTTGCGTCCACTGACCAAAACAGGGCTTGATCCACGAAGGTTGTCCACCCGTCGAACAACGTAAGTCCAATGCCCAGTTCATCTGCCCATCGTTGTAGGGATGGCACATCAAGAGGCGGTTGCCGGTCAGACACCATGAGAACGGCGGCTTCCCGCACACCTAGTTGAGCGCAGCGGGTGCCGAAGATTTGCACGTCGGATGCAGCTACGGGCTTGTCCCGAACCTCAACCGCTTTGAGCCAATCGTCCGCGCCTGCTTCTCGGCGGATGCAGACATCACCAGGATAGTGGCGGCTTGGGTCGTTGATCCGACCGCTCTCAACGCACGCTGGGCCAAACACGACATCGAAGACACCTGCTGCAACAGCCTGGGCTCGCCGACCACCCTCAGAGTTTTCAGTCACCAGGGTGACAATCGCCTCAGTAAGTTGACTGGGGGAAATCCACCCGCCCGCTGCATGGTCCGCGTAGCTGACGCGGTACTGCCGACGCACAGCGACGAAGGCCCGCAGCGCACGCAACCCATCCTCCACAGTCCCCTCTTGAAGCTCGCGGATCAGCTTCAGCATGTAGTCGAAGGCTTGACGCCCACCCTGATGCACGGGTGTGCCGTCATCCAGCCGCGTCATGCGGAAATAGGGTTGATTGTTCAGGGGCTCGCGTCCAGTGACGCCCAAACTTATCCCAAGTTCCGCCGCCAACGGTACTAGCACGCCATGGCAGAGCGAGCGTGCTGAGAAGGCATAAGGGTTGTCAGGTGTCAGCGTCGGCTTGGGTGCGAAGAGGTCTGCGCGGGCATCGACCGCCTTCGCCAGAATCGCCGTCCCGAAGTACGCTATGTGCGTCTTTGACGTGCCGTCCTCACACAGCGCGGAGAGTTCTTCGACCTTAGCCGTCCAATCAGCCGGAGCATCGTCGGCGCTCGCGGCGGCCTTCTTCAACACTTCACGGGCGGCTGCCGGATTGATCTTCATTCGCCTGTTCTCGCCAGTTCGAGAAGGTCGGCAGGGGCGCAGCCAAGAGCCTCGCAAAGGCGCGCGACCGTGCTGAGCCGGGCGTTGTAGTTCGGGCGGGCGGCTAAGGACTGAAGGGTTGCCTCAGAAAGGCCCGTTGCCTCGGCGAGGTTGGCATAGGTCAGCCGCACGCCGGTACGAGCGCGGTAAGCCTCGATAGCTTCGCGGAGTTTGATCCGGATTTGACAAACCTGTACTGACAATACAGTTTCTTGTGGGCTGCGTCTGCGGATGCGAACCTAACACTGATTCTTTGGCTCCTCTCTCTTCTGGCGGTTCAATGTTCAAGACGATCAGCCTCTTCTCAGGCATTGGCGGTCTGGATTTCGGGTTTGAAGAGGCTGGGTTTGAAACGCGGGTTGCGCTTGAGCTAGACCGCCACTGCTGCCGAGCCCTGCGGGCTAACCGCAACTGGTCGGTGATCGAAGGCGACATCAACGCAGTTTCCTCACAGGACATCCTTGAGCAAGCCGGTATCGCCGCTGGGGAAGTTGACATGCTGATCGGCGGGCCGCCGTGTCAGCCCTTCTCGAAGTCGGGGTACTGGGCTCGCGGAGACGCCTTGCGCCTGGACGACCCCCGCGCCGATACGCTCACCGGCTACCTGCGTGTTCTGCGGGACACGCAGCCGCGCGCCTTCCTTCTCGAGAACGTCTATGGGCTTGCGTATCAAGGCAAGGACGAGGGGCTGCGCTACATCCTGGACGGCATCACGCAGATCAACCGCGAGACGGGTTCAAACTATCAGGTTGCGTGGAAGATGCTCAACACGGCGGACTTTGGTGTCCCGCAAGCACGCGAGCGGGTCTTCATGGTCGGCTCTCGCGATGGCCGTCTCTTCCGGTTTCCCGAACCCACCAACGTCCGCCCAGGCACCGGCGATCCTGACCTGTTCGTAGGAGCAGAGCCTTACCGCACCGCATGGGATGCGATTGGCGATCTTCCCGAGCCGGACCCCGAGGAAGGCGGCCTCAAGATTGGGGGCAAGTGGGGCGACCTCCTGCCCTCTATACCCGAGGGTGAGAACTACCTTTGGCACACGGCAAGGGGCGGCGGCGAGCCGCTGTTCGGGTGGCGGACGCGCTATTGGAGCTTCCTATTGAAGCTGTCGAAGCGCCTGCCATCTTGGACCGTCCAAGCGCAACCGGGTTCCGCGATTGGTCCCTTTCACTGGAACAACCGTAGGCTCACATTCCAAGAACTCTGCCGCATCCAAACCTTCCCCGATGGTCTGAGGATCGATAGCGGGCGGACTGAAATGCAGCGGATGCTCGGCAACGCCGTCCCCTCCCTAATCGGCGAGGTTCTAGCTCGGGAGATACGTCGTCAGTTCTTCGACGCCCCATTGAACCGCGGCCTCTCATTGCTGCCGCCGCGCCGAGAGCCTGTGCCGCCTGCGAAGCGAGTGGAGAAGCTACCCTCGAAGTACCGAGAGTTCATTGGCGACCACGCGGAGCATCCGGGTACGGGCAAGGGCCGGGAAGCCCTTAAGCGTGTCGCGAGCAAGTTGCCGCTGGCGGCGGAATAGGGCCGCAGCACTCAGACGCCATTACGGCCGTTGGGTGATCTGCCGCCGGGTTTGCGGAAGGCTTGGTCAAGCCGGTGATCTACACTTGCAAAAAGTCCGTATGGGACAGCGAGCCCGTTCACTTCGACACCAGCCACCTAGTCACCATTATATGGGACCCGGCAGACTTGGGCGATGCTTCCAAGCGGCCGAAAGCGACAATCCGCGCCACGCTGCCGGAAGCTGCGAAGATGACGGACTGAAAAACCTCACGACGAAAATCTGATGGAAATTTGCGAGGGGGTCCCTCTGATCCTACCAGCACGCATTGCCCCGTAGGGGGTGCCGCCATTGCCGCACGATAGGTCAACGCTTACGCCTCGACGCATAGACCACAGCGGCAATGCATCCACCGAGGGCCGTGATTGCGGCGACTAGCTCCGGGGTGAACACGATCATAGTTGGCTCCTGTCTCGGGAGCGCCGTCCGCTCCGCTAGTAATACCTGGCGATAGGCTGTCCAACGGACCGCCCCCGCTCAACGCACGGTGCGCCCAGCGAAGCCCATCTCAGCACGCTGCTAGACCAGTAAACGCACAGGCGCATAAGTTGTAAGTTCTGCGCCATAGCTCACAACATACTTGACGAGGCATATGAGCCGGGCTTATGAGCTAGGGAAATCGTCACCCTAACTTGTGAGCTAGCATCATGAACCATCGCCTCGCCTACTACCGGGTCAGCACCGGGGATCAGAGCATTGAGGCTCAGCGCCACGCCTTGGGCGGCGAGTTCGATGCGCAGTACGAGGACATCGGTGTCAGCGGCGGCATCATGGCGGCAGACAGGCCCGGCTTCGCGAAGCTCCTAGAGCAGGTGCGGAAGGGCGATACCGTCTGTGTCTATGCCGTGGACCGGCTAGGCCGGGATGCGCTGGACGTTCAGGCCACGGTACGCAGGCTGATCGACGCGGGCGTGACGGTGGACATCCACGGGCTCGGGCAGATTGGGAGGGGCGTGGGCGAAATCATCCTCGCCGTGTTGGCGCAGGTGGCGGACATGGAGCGCCACAAGATCAGGGAGCGGACGGAGGGGGGGCGTGCGACCGCGAGGGCGGCGCTACAGGCCACCGGGAAGACGCACCGGGGGAAGGACAGCCTTGGCCGACCCAAGGCGCAGGACGGCGCTGCCGTGGTCGCGTGGCGGCGGGAGAACGCCGCGAGCATCAAGCAGACGGCGCAGAAGTTTGGCCTGTCGGATGCCACGGTGAAACGGTACTGCGCCGCAGCATAAGGGCCCATGAATGTTAGATCAGGAGTAGGTGTAGTTGTAACGCCGAGAATCTTGTTATCTCAGCCGACATGGCTAGCTTCTTCAACGAGATGTTCGGGCTCGATCTATCCGTGGTCGAGGACTACGGGGCGTTGAACGTCTCCTTGGTCGCGGACCTCCCACTGTTCATCGACCCGTTCCTGCTCTTCAACAGTAAGAACCCCGACTACCGCCAGCTACATGAGGACATCATCGCTTACCTCCGCTTTCTAAAGGCGAAGAGCGCAGCGGGAGTTGTGAGCGAACCGCTACTGCGGAGTTGGTATTGCTTCCCCGAGGTTAGGCAAAACTGGCTGGGGTTCTCCGCTCTTGGGAACGACGGTCACGGGCTAGGGATCGACTTTGCCCGCGCGCTCCACAGCAGCCTACAAATCCTCTTTCCCGAGTTCGGCAGCGAGAGCGTCACAAAGGGCAGCCACATGGAGAAGGTGTGCCTGATCAAGGAGGGTGTAGGTCGCGACAACATCAGCGACTTCGCTACTAATCTCATCAAGGGCTATCTCCTCCGCTACACAGAGAAGTTTGCTCAACAGCATTTGAAGCCGGATCAGATGCGGAAGATGAGCGTCCCTTCGGTCACGTTCGATTACGAACTGGAGGTCTGGCACGCGGACCTCTTTGAACTGCCATTCACAAACGGCGACTACGTGCTGCTGACGCCAAGGGACCTACTCACCAGGGACGAGAACTGGATCAACCGCAGCGATCTAGTTGAGGGGTTCGAGCGCATCCCCATTGCGATCCCCGATCAGCAGCTTCGTTCGCAGATCAGCAATTATTTCGAGAAGGTTTTGGCCCGCCCCGAAGATCGCGAGCCGAACAAGAAGGAGCGGACAGCTGCCGCCATTGAAACGATCAAAGCGTTTCCTGCGGTGGTCGATTACTATATCAGGCTCAAGGAAAACCAGGGCGATCAGGCGGTAAGCGTAAGTGCGGAGAAGGTGAAGTTCGCACAGATAATGTTCAATGCGCGCGTGAACGATCTACAGGGAACACTACGGGGCACGGACTTCTACAAAGCGTCACCATCCGGTACTTATTCGGAGGCGCACCGTCGCTTGGGTTATCTGAAACACGTTATCGAAGATCAAGGTGGACATCGCTTCTTCTGGCAAAAGGGGCAACCCATGCAGAAAGAGGCCGACCTCCAAGTGATGTTCCGTCTGGTCTGGTACGGCTCACCTCTGGATGTGGCGACTGAGGCGAACGACGGTCGCGGCCCAGCCGACTTCAAGATCAGTCTCGGCGCAGCCGACAAGACGATTGTGGAGATGAAGCTGGCAAAGAACACCCAGCTTAAGCGCAATCTCAGCCGTCAGACTGACATCTATAAGAAGGCGAGCGACGCCCACTCGGCCATCAAAGCCATCATCTATTTCTCGCCGGAGGAGCTTGCTCGGGTCAGGGGCATCCTCACCGAGCTTGGCATGGACAGTGACCCCGACGTGGTGCTGATCGACGCTCGCAACGATAACAAGCCATCGGGCTCCAAGGCAGCGTAGAAGCTCGCGACACCCTCACTCCACGGCCTGGCCAAGAAGCCAAGCCGCGAACCCCCGCGAACTGTCTAGCTATGCCGTCCGTCTTGTCAGTAGCGCGCCCAATCCGCCCAAGCTTACGGAACCCGCTTTGTCGCCAAACGAACGCTTCATGGAGACGGTGTTCACGGGCAAGGAACTGCGTAACGCTATCTCCTTCGATCCAGATCGGCAGCTACGCGGCGAGGGCGGCAAAGCGTTGCTAGATGAAGTCCTTGGGATGTTGGCCGTGACGGAAACGCGCCAGCGGGCGCTCAAGGAAAGCGATGCGGAGCGCCGAAACCTAACGGCCTCAATCTTACTCGCTAACCTCGCTGCCGCCGCGATCAACCGCGTTGATCCTGGCCGGTTCGTCGCGGTCGGTTTCAACAAGAACGCCTATGTCGGGACAGGGCTGGGCATAGCACCCATGACGGCCCTACGGGACCTACTGCTGGACCGAGGAATGATCGAAGGCCGCTTAGGCGTTCGGCGCGAAGACGCTTTCAACCATGGCTACGTTGGCAGTTCGCTCACGCGGTTACGTGCAACGGAAGGTCTGCGGGAACTCTTTGAAGCCCACGGCATCGGATACCCCTCGATCTTTCGACGGCTAGAGCGCGGGGCGTTTGTCGTGGCAAACCGCAGCCATGGTGTGGACGAAAATCCACCACCCGACGTGGCCCGCACGGCGGCTCCTATCGCCGAGATGAACGCTCTAATCGCGAGCGCCAGCGTGCAACTTCCTGACGATGCCTGGGCTCGTGTCGTCGCGCGTCGCGCCGCTGCGGCAACCAAGGAAAAGAAGGAGCGCGGCGACGCTGGCGATCTGGCGGCAACGGCGCTGTTCCGATCATTCACGCGGGATTGGAACCATGGCGGACGCCTGTACGGCGGATGGTGGATCAACCTGCCGAAGGAAGAGCGGCCTCATCTGACCATCGACGGGCAGCGCGTCGTGGAACTCGACTACTCCCAACTGCACCCGTCCATCCTGTTTGCCCGCGTCGGGATCGAACTGAGCTTCGATCTGTACACCTTGCCCGGCCTGGAGAGCCCAGCCCTGCGCGACCTGGGCAAGGATACCTTCGCTAGGCTGTTGAACCATTCGCCCAAACCCGGCGAGCCACAGACGATCAGCGTGCCGAGGAAAGATCGCAAACTCCTGCCTTCTGGCGTAGCGCCCGAAGAGTACATGCGGCGCTTCCGCGAGCGAATGAAACCTGTCGAACAGTGGCTGCTGATTGGCGAGGGCCTACGGTTGCAGCGGGAGGACAGCGACCTTGCCCTAGACGTGCTGCGGCGGATGGGGAGCCTCGGCATCGTCGCGCTGCCAGTCCACGACAGCTTCATCGTCCAAGCGCCACACGGGACAATGCTTAAGCGGGCGATGGAGGAAGCCTATAGGGAACGGTGGAGATTTACCCCAAGGATCAAGGGTTGGGAGTGAGTGGGAACGAAGCGGGACGAGAACCTTTTCCCCACCCCCACAGTACGTGACTAAGACGCATAAGGAGGACGCCGACTGTCCGCGCGACCGGCTCACTCGACAGCACGGCGGCAGGCCCTGGACGCGCGCCACCCACGGCCCCACCAAGGCCCCTTGGAGCCCGCTGTAGCCCTATCCGTCCGTCCGCGAGGCGGATACATGGGGCGAAGTTCGCGCCCGCCTGGAGCCCACCCTGTCGAAACCCGCCCGCCCATATGGACCGAACAGCGACGGTCGCTTCACTCTCCACCACCGCCAGCCCCGCGCCGACAAGCTGGACGCCCGCCAGCGGAAACTCTGCCATGCCGATCCGGGCTTTGCGGAGGCGCTGGGGAAGCGTGTCGCCAACCCGGCTAGGTTCTCCGCGTTCATGGCTGGAGCGGCCTCCTACGTCGCCATAGACGGCCTGTGCCCCACGTGCGGGAACTTCCGCAGACGCACGCGGGATCGGTCCTGCTACGCCTGCCATCTGCGGCGGGGCGGCGAGAATTTCGAGCGGATCAAGGCCAAGCTCGCGCCCATCGTCGGACGTAGCAAGGACGGTCATCTGGACCTGTTGAAGCGCCAGAAGGCGGAGCGGGATGACGAGCATGACGCGCGCCAGTTCGGCGACATCAGTGCCAAGCGTTGGCCTACCGGCAAGCTGGAGGTCACGTTCCCGGACGGGCATGTGGAGCCCGACATGAACAAGCTCCCCTTTGCGCAGTGCATGTATGCGCTGGAGATGTACCCGGGGTTGCGGGACGTGCTGCGATGGGCGGGATGGTCAGTGGACTAGGGTTTGCTCGCGGGGTTCGTCTCGTACCAGACCGTGTAGTCGCTCACTTGGCGGAGGCGGAATTGGCGATAGTTGTCCGCCAGTCTGCCAAGGCTTCGGCGCGTGATCGCCTTCTTGTCGTCATAGGAGATGCCGCCGCCCGGCATACGGTCGAAGTCCCGTTCGGACGCGGCCAACAGTGCGCGCTCTTCGTCAGCGCACGCGCCTTGCATGACGATCTGAAACCGCTCGGGGGTGATGCGCTGAACCCGCATCTGACCACTGATCATCCCAATGCAGCTTGAGAACGCCTTGGCCTCCTCTGGCGCGACGGCGGGCGTTCCTGCGGTCTGAGCGAGTGACGATGACGCCAGCGCCCAGCCTAACGCGCAAACCATGACACGGCCCGGTTCCGACATCCGCTATCCCCCAAACTCAGGAGGCCCTTAGATCAGGGGCGGAATGTGCCGTAAAGAACGGGGTCGTAAAGAACGTGGTCGAATAAGCATCATGCACCGACCTTCGCCCGTGTGGTGCGGGTGTCTGGAAAAGCTGACGACGAAGGCCAGCTTGCTAAGCTGGGTGACGCTATCCGTGCCCGGCGTATCGCGGTGGGGATCACCCAAGAGGCGCTTGCTCAAGCTGCCGACATCGAGCGGGCGCACATGAGCAAGATCGAACGCGGGCGGAGAAACGTGACGATGCTCAACATGCTGCGGATCGCCGCCGCGCTGGGATGCCCGGCGTCGGACATCCTCGCGTCAGCGGGGCTCTGAGACGGTCGAACGGGTGGCCCAGGCACCGCCAGGTGGGAAGCGAGCTTGCGAATGTCCAAGCTACGACCTCACTCCACGACCTGTTCGGCAGTTCTTGACGCGAGCCCTGCGAAACTAGTTCTAGGCACATCAATCGGAAGGCGGTGAATCCGTAGGCGGATCGCGGGAGAGGTCGAAACGGGGGAGCTTATCCACCTCGCTCTTCAACGCTGCCACGCCCCATTCGCCGTATGTGAGGCTCTCCGTCGGGAAGGCGTGACCGACCAATACGTGGCGTGCTTCGTAGTCCAATTTCCATCTGCGCATTTCCGTCTCGAAGCGGTGTCGCCACGCGTGGTTCGGCTGCAATCTGGGATCATCCACACCGAGTTTGCGTACCCACGCCCCGATCTTTTCGCCGATCCGTTTGTAGTGAGGATTGGCATCCTTACCGCCCCGCCCGCGCTCGGGATTGTAGAACAGTGGCCCCTTGCCCTTCGCGGTCACGACAGCAGGGAACCCTTGCTCGATCAGATGGGGATGCAACGGAACGTCGCGGGCGCTGCCGCTCTTAGTGCTGCCAGCCTCCGGTGTGATCCGAACGGCCCACACGCCATCAATCTCGGTGACATCCTCGGCGCGGAGTTGCGCCATTTCACCGATCCTCGCGCCGGTGTAGGCGCAAAGCCATGGTATCCACCGCCGCGCCAATCGAAGCTCTGGTGCGAGGAACTTGGATTGCGGCTCCATCGTCGCCCGCAGGATCGTTAGGGCCTCATCGTCCGTGAACCCCGGCTTGCGCAGCCTGATCTTCTTAGGCGCACGCACCTTCACGTCAGCCGCCGCATTGTGCCTGAGCATCCCGTTCTCGCGGCCAGTCTCAAGCACGATTTTTAGGGAAGCTAAGTAGGTTTCCTTGACCGTGCGGGCGATCCGGATAGGCGTCCCGTCCGGCTTAGTCTCCGCAAGGAGGGCGTCCTTCCAAGCGACCACGTTCGCCTTGGTGATCCGGGTCGCGTCGTCATGCCCGAGGAACGCGATCTTGTGATCCATCACCGGACGCCATCGCTTGACCGTCGCGGGTGCGGGCTTTCGCTCGCCGACATAGGCGTCGAATAAATCCATGAGCGGTACTGCATCTTGCTTCCTCACCTCGGCTAGAAGCTCAGCCGCAGCCATTCGCTCTCGGTCCTGCCTTACCCGGTCCTCATGCACGGCATCCGCGATCTGCTGGCGGAGCGGGTTGGCCTCAACCTCGGCGTCATGCTCTTGCCAGTAGCGGTCCATGACCTCAGCAGACTCGATTTCCTCTTCGGTGAGGTTGGCAGTCGCGACCTTAGCCGCTGGCGGCGCTGCCGCAGTCAGGCCGTGCGCTGGCGGGACACCTGCCCGCAGCTTGGCTCTCGCGTCACGGATTTCGTTGTCGGTTTCCACGGCTCTGAGGTTGCACCGCTCCGTCGCTACGCGCCGGTCTTTGGTCCTCAGCGTCTCTTTCCAGTCCACCCGCTGCCTGCCAGAACTGGTCAGGAAATAGGCCCTTACATCCAGCGGAACGGTGCGGCGGAAATAGTAGATTGGGCTGACATAATCGAGGTAGGTCACGTCGGGTTCACCTTTACCAGATGTAACACCCGACCGTCTCAAAGGCGTTGTTTTCCTTGATAATCTAAGCCCATCAATGGCTTAGAATGTAATGGCGGAGAGGGTGGGATTTTCCCCAGCCTCTGGTAATCATCTGAAATGCAACGGTTTTATTTTGGCCGCATGTAACTGTTGCGATAGTCCTTTGTAATAGCTTCGAGTGGTCATGGGAAGCGGCCACCGCTACCGGACTGGGATCGTGCCCACTAGGTGCGCAGACAGCGGCGTGATGTCGGCAGCGATGGCCTCCTCATGCTCATCCTCGCCATCCCAACCCTCGCAAATGAAGGGGATGGGTGAGAGGGGGCCTATGAGCGTAGCCCGATCAAAGACGAAGATGCAGCCTTCCCCCTCGTCGTTGTCGCGCGGCACCCCAGCCCAATAGACTGCAACGTCCCAGTTTCTGGTCAGGCTGAGGTGGCGATCCTGTCCGATGGGCGCGCAGCGGAGACTATCACTGGCGAGGATCGCAGCGGGGTATCTCGTGCCGTGAAAGAGAAACCGGCTCTTACTGTGGTCGCGACGCATGATGGACTCTTTGGCTCAATGCCGGGGTGAGGTGATCGCTGTCGCATGTCGGTGCGCGTTGCCTTGTAGGCAGCTTCGGATGCGGCTAACCCAGCAATGCGGCTTTCAGTGCGAGGGACATGCCCGCCCGGTCGTCTCCTGAAGCGATATATACGGCGCGGTCGCTTGGTGCGTCGAGCGTCGCCGCTACGCCAGTGGGAACTACGAGCAGCACCTTGACGGTCCTATCCGCCGCATCGTCCCCCGCGAAATCATACAAATATCCGAAGACCTTATAGACGCTGTCGCTGAGGTACTTGCCGTCCTCCGACTTCTTCATTTCGACCAGAACGAGCCGCGCCTGTCCGTCATGCTCGGTCAAAATCAGGATGTCCGGCCGACGTTCCCCGCCCGTAATACCCTCGTGCTGCCTTATGACATCGCCGTATCTGGTCGATATGCCGAGCACGGAAGCGGGCGTTTGGTCGAAGTAGACGCGAACCTTTCGGCTATCGTTTTCAAAGAGCGCCACATGTCCGCGACGGTTGATGACGAGTCCATATTCTACAGGATCGCCAAACCCCAACTCATCCGATAACAGATCAAGAGATAATACGAGTATAAATAGCTCGAATAAATCGTCGTCACTTATGGGCTCTAGCCAGTTGACTGCGAGAAGGGAGAGTACGGTATACCACCACGCATGATGATCGTTTGTCTCAAGCTCCAGTCGTCGCGTTGCAAGGGTTGCTGCTAGGCGGTACTCGGGTCTTCTGTGACGCGTGGCTGCTTTGATCATCTCCGGCGTTAGCCGCAACGGGACCGATAAATCGCCGAACCAATGATGCTGCCGAGCTTTTTCGCAGTTCGCTTTCAGCGCCTGCAAATCAGGGTGCAACGCGCTCGTGCCCACCCGCTGTTCGACGCTGGCGACCGCACTCCGAAGATCCTCGACCAGCCACGACAGCAGTTGGTTTTCAGGTAGCTCGAATGACCTGTGGGATGTGCGGCTGATGTAGTGAACCGGAGACAGGATTCCTGCCATCCGCTGGACCATCGTGCGGTCCCATCTGGGATTGCCCCGCAGTGCAGGTCCGACCACCTGTTCCTGCGCCAGCATCTCGTTGGAGAGCGCATCAAGAATCCGGTGTAGGGGGCCGCGAGCGAAGGCTACATAGCCGCTATTGATCAGATCGACCGCCGTCCCGAGAAGGCGCACGTCATCGGTGCTGTCGTGCAGGCGCTCCAAGAATGACTGTAGAACGGCGAGGTCAATCGGGTCGGACTTTGACCCGGCCACTCCACGGCCGATAGCTGACAGATGCCGTCCGGCCCGCTCCGGCGCGCAAATGAAGTCGCGCCACTCAGCCCGGCCCATCAGGGCACGTAGCCCGTCCAAACGGCGAGATGCCGCGCGAACTCATCCGCATGTGCAGTCAGGTGCTGACTGAACAACTGGACGGCGGCGTCATGCAGATCGGGACGGCCCTGGAGTTGCGGCATCACATAGAGTTCCAGGGCTGAGGCGAGGACGGTTTCAAAAGCGCGGCCGGGAGCAAGCCGCCATTCGCTATCCGCATGGCGGATCATGGCGAACGGGAAAGCCGGACCTAACGGCAACCCCAGTTTTCCCAGGCCCTGGTCTGCTCGGGCAAATAGCCCAGTAAGAACCTTGAGCAGCCCGGCCATATCGCCGATTCCCGCCTTTGCCGCCTCTGTCTTAGCGATAGCGGCCTGGATCATGCCTTCGTAGATCGGCGCGGCGGGCAGATCGATCGGGATAAATGCAAAGCGGCGAACGAACGCCATCGACATGCGCTTCAGACTGGCCTTGTCGGCGTCATTCATCGACCCAACGAGACGCCACCAAGTGGGGACCACGATCACGTCGGCGTCCTCGTCCTCGACAACCGCCGACCCGACTTGCAGGCGCACCCGCCGGAAGCTTCCGTCCTCACCGCGCCGGCGATAGGGCAGCGTGACCGTGTTGCCGCTCAGAAGGGTGAATAGCTCACCGAAGGCCTTGTCGATGTCAGCCCGGTTGATTTCATCGATAATGAGGCAGCGGCCCTTTTCGAGGGAATCCACGACAGAACCGGGCAAGAAATCCAAGCGATCCCCAGTTTCACCTTCTTTGGGTGTGGGGAAGTATCCGCCGATAGTTTCAAACGTCGTCCACTGATCGGTAGCGGGCACCGTCCAGACCGGAAAGCCCGCCTTCGCGCACAGGCACTCAGCGAGTCTTGTTTTGCCCGAACCGGGCGGGCCAGTGAGGATGACATGCATCCCGGCTGAAAGAGCGGCCAGCGCGCGGGTGGCAGGTTCTTCCAAGCCTTCCAGTCCGCAGAGGTCGCCCAGATCGGCGAGGGGTATACTCCAATCGCCTGGAGGCAGCGGCGGTAGGTGGACCTTTGCCGCCGCCCCCGTGAGGACGGCTTCGCCGGTCAACACCTCTTCAGGTGCCGTCTCCGGCTTGTCGGGCTCCATGCCCTGCAAAACCAGCAGCAGTTCTCCGTCGTCAATGCGCTGATCAACCAGCGGAAGGACGGATAGTTCTGTCGGTAGCTCGACCGAAAATACGTCCGGCACCAAGCCGTATGCACTCAGGTGGAACTCAGCAGCAAAGTCAGCGACGGCCGCTTCCAAGGACGCAACATCACGGTCACGATAAAACCAGACGGCTAGGAACGCAGTCAGAATGGGTATGTCACCAACCACATCGGTCGCTGTGTTCGCTATTCCAGACGCAAGATTGTCCGCGAACATCCAGCGTTTGTTGTCAGTGGGATGCTGCTTGAACACCTCCGTGCGCTCGCCCCGCTGCCGTTGTAGGCTTCGGCCAGCGTAGTTGCGGTCCCTCCAATGGGTGTAACCGCGGCTGGGTCCAAACGGCACAAAGAACGGCCTGTCATCCGGGCCGCCATGCGGTTGAAAATAATCTTCCATGAGACGCCGCTCGATGGTGCTTCCGAAGACTACGGCGTCAGCCGGGTCGTTGCTCACCGGCACGTCGTGCCGAAGCATGGAAAGCACGCTCGTCAGGGTCGGATGAGTGTGCTCCGCCATATAGCCGAGAGCGAGGCGGACATGATCCAGATTGAAATAAGCCATGTGTTCCGCCTATGCCGCGTCGTCTAGCGGAATGAGGACTTCATCCCTCACCTTTCTGGGTGCCCGCAGCTTCAAAATGTCAGCGTCGCCGACGTTGTTTTCGACGACCACCACGTCGCGCACCGGGGCACAGCTCTCACCCCGAACATCTCGCAAGACGGATGGGAGGATGGCTTCGGCGATTGCGCGAGCAAGCAGCGGCGGAACTGCATTGCCGATCTGCTGGCGAACCTGGGCCTGGCTACCGCTGAAGATGAAGCGATCAGGGAAGGATTGCAGACGCGCGGCTTCGCGTAGCGTTAGCGTCCTAGCTTGGCTCGGGTGGATGAAGGCACCGGTGGTCCCCTCATTGAACTTGGTGGTGATGGTGTAGGCCGGAGCGTCATTTTGGAGCCGCTTCAGAATCGTGGTGGCATCATATGGCCTGATCTTCCGGAACCGGTCGGGCAGCTTGTCTAACGGGAGATTTCGCCAGTTCTGACCGGGCTCCAGATTTTGGGCCGCAAGCCGATCAATGGCGGCCAGATCGGCCGCTGCGTGCTGACGAACTAGGCGAGAGCCCTTTCGCATCTCCTCTTGATAGGGCGTCTGGGCCGGACCGGGATACTTCACGCCGTCGATCTGTTTGCCCTCTGCAACCGCAGGAAGATCGGAGCAGGCGTCCGCGAAACTGACGTGCCCGAGCACCTCGTCGTCTGAGCCGTGCCCGATACGTGATAGATGGGCGAAGGGCAGGGAAAAGTTGCGCCACAGTTCGGGATTGCCGTGGGTAGCAGCAGGGAACGGAATGTCAGCGTTGGTGCGGTTGCCGACAAACACGATCCGGCGTCTGAGTTGCGGCACTCCGAAGTCCGCAGCGAGCAGGATCATCGGCACGACCGAGTAGCCAATCTCGCGGAACGCCCGGACGATTTCTAGGGCCACTCTGCCCTGATTGTAGAGGAGCAGACCGGGCACATTTTCGAACACGACCCAGGATGGGCGGAGTTCCTCTACCAAGTCGAGATACTTCAGAAAGAGGTGGTTCCTCGGGTCGTCTTGGTCGCGGCCGGAGGTCCGACTTAAGCCGCCAGAGGTCGAGAAGCCTTGGCATGAAGGGCCGCCGACTATCACGTCCACGCCTGCGCTGCCGACCAGTTCCCTGACATCGGTGAAGTCAGGGTCGCGGAGGTCGCGCATCATCCCGCGCGCACCGTCGATGTTGGCTTCAAATGAATCTAGGGCAGCCTGGAAATGGTCGATACCGCCGATGACGCGATAACCGGCGTCAGCAAATCCGAGGGCGATTCCCCCCGCCCCTGCGAATAGGTCGAGAACGCGAGGACCGTCGAAAGGTCGAGCATCTCCCCGGCTGCTCGGCTTAACGGTCCGCATACCCATACCTCTTGTGTCTAAATCCGGATGAGAACATTAGAGGAACAGACGCGATCAGACAAGACCCTCCCTGTGGTTAGAGGGAGTCGAGTCGGGAATCGACCGTTTCATGGTGGCGCTGGAGAGATTCACGACTGGTTAACCCCATCGGGTCCGGTCGAGGCCAAATCACATTGCGACCAAAAATCCGATGGAGATTTGCGAGAGGGTCCCTCGGATCAAACACAACCGTGTTGACCCCGTGCCGGTGGCTGCGGCGCATCATCCTTCCACTGCTGTATCGAAGACGGTCGGTTGCGATACAGCGTCCGCTGCTGCATCGGAATATAGCTTGACGCGGATTTCGATACATCCGACATAGCGAGCCACCTTTCCGATACAGGAACAGCCATGCCTCGCACCTTCGCCTACTGCCGCGTCAGCACTGCGGACCAGACCACCGAGAACCAAGTCAGGGAGATTGAGGGCGCAGGCTTCAAGGTCGAACCGCAGCGGGTCATTGCCGAGACTGTTTCGGGATCAGTCGCGGCGCGAGAGCGAAAGGGTTTCGCCAGGTTGTTCGACAAGCTGGAAGCCGGGGACGTGCTGATCGTGACCAAGCTAGATCGCCTTGGCCGCAATGCCATGGACGTGCGGGCGACAGTCGAAGCCCTAGCCGCCATGGGTGTGCGAGTGAACTGCCTAGCCCTCGGCAATGTGGACCTCACTAGCGCGGCGGGGAAGATGACCATGGGCGTCATTAACGCCGTGGCTGAGTTCGAGCGCGACCTTCTCATTGAGCGGACACAGGCCGGATTGAGCCGGGCGAAGGCCGGTGGGGCGGTGCTGGGTAGGCCCGCAGCCCTGACGGATGAGCAGCAGTCCATCGTCTGCCAGCGGCGCTCTGAGGGCGTCTCGCTGGGCGTCCTCGCAAAGGAGTACGGGGTGAAGCGGGCGACCATCCAGCGGGTCGAGAAGCGGGCGAAGGCTGCGGCGGCGTAGCGGCCCATAACCCGCCGCAGGCGTTGGCGTGGGCGGACTGATTGGTGAGAGCCGCCGCGCGGGTGGGCGGCCCTTGCGCACCTGAAACGCCCTCACTCCACGACCGGCCCGCGCGACCGTGGCACGAGGCGGCGCACATCCGGACGCATCTGTGCGAGGCCGCCGATGCATGGCAGACAGCGGGAATGGCACCCGTCCGCCCGCGAGGCGGGGACATGGGGCGAAGTATGGTGTTTCAGTGACCGAGTTCAGAACTAGAGCGCAGTCGTTGGCCCACCATCAGAAGGGCTTGTCCGCCGCGCTGCGCAAAGCTCATGAGGACACCGAGGCGTCGTATCGGCGGCAGCATCCCGAGGCGGCTGGCCTCCTCGTCAAATCGGAAACCTTCGTCTACCCGAAACGCCCAAAAGGCTTCTCAGGCCATCCGCTGGATGTCATCGGGTGGTTCCTCCAGGTGCCAAGCACGCTCAGGGAGACCAATGCCGTGACCGTCGCAAGGCTCCAGGAGCGGTATGGCTCGTCATACAAGGTGCCTGCCAATCTACTGACGCGGCAGCTTCCTCCGAGCACACTGAAGCGGATCGACAAGCTGTTGGCGACGAACGGACGGCGGATCGACCTCAAGGCTAACGACACCCTATCCAAGATTAGACGCGCACTCCGGGCAAGGGCGTCCTCGACCCAATCCGGAAATGTGTACGGGGCGAGGGTGTCGTTTTCTGAGCAGGAGGTTGTCGTCGGCGATGTCGCGTTTGCAGTGCAGACGCACGAGGAGGGATACCGACGTATTCGGGTTCCGGTGGGGACGGTGCGAAGATGGGTTCGGTGTGACGTTCTGGAAGTGCTTTTCAAGAAGGGTAGTCAGCCAAATCTTCCTATGTAGTAAGAGTAGTGGCATTTGGTACAAAGTGACGAATGACGAAGCGCAACCAATCATACGGGCCGAAAACGGATGCCCGTTTCACCCTCCACCACCGCCAGCCCCGCGCCGACAAGCTGGACGTGCGCCAGCGGAAACTCTGCCATGCGGACGCGGCCTTTGCGGAGGCGCTGGGGAGGCGGGTCGCCAATCCGGCTAGGTTCTCCGCGTTCATGGCCGGGGCCGCCTCCTACGTCGCGCTGGAGGCCCTGTGTCCCAAGTGCGGGCACTTCCGCAGGCGGACGCGGGATCGGGGCTGCTATTCGTGCCACCTGCGACGCGGCGGTGAGAACTTTGCGCGGATCAGGGCCAAGCTGGCGCCCCTGGTCAGCCGGACGAAGGACAGCCACCTCGACCTGTTGCAGCGGCAGAAGGCGGATCGCGAACACGAGTTCACCGCCCGTCAGTTCGGGGACCTCAGCGCCAAGGTCTGGCCGATGGGGAGGCTGGAGGTCACGTTCCCAGATGGCTACATCGAGTCCGATTTCAGCGCGCTCAGTTGGCGGGCGTGTCGCAACGCGGTCGAGCAATACCCCGTCATGATGGAGGTGTTCCGTTGGGCGGGCTGGCCGGTGGACTAGGCGTAGGACTTCAGGAAGTCGTCACCGCCTAGCGCCACGCCTCGCTCAATCAGATGGTCGAGGAGGTGGACTTGCGCCTCCGCCCTCATGTGACGCCCGAACTGAAGGGCCACTTGCCTGTTCTTGATAAGCTCCGCCGTGATGACATGACGGGGGTATTTCGCCAGCGCCGCCATGCCCGCTTCAAAGTCCCTGGTCATGCGCGCCTGTTGATCGCGCGGAAGGCTATCAACCCCGCCGCCTGCGCCTATGGGCCTCGTGTGCCGGGTGAGTTCGATGGCTTCCATCCAGTTCGTCATCTTGGTCAGGTGGTTGCCAAGCGCCATCTGACTGAAGACGTTCATGGGAGCCTGTCGCGTCACCAGCGCGCGCTCCTCAGCCTCGATCTTCGGCTTCCGTTTTCTCAGAAGAAATCCAAGCGAGGTCCACAAGGCCGCCACAACGAGGCTCGCCAGTAGCGTCTCATAACCATCGTTGACGACTGTCTCGCCAACGACGGCGATGACGATGGCGACGATAGCCACATACAGCCACGACCGGCTCAGTCGCCCGCCGATCAGCCCTAGGATCAGCACCACGGGGTCGAAAGCCTTAGCCAGCAGCACGTAAAACATTGAACACCCCAAGCCCGTCCATGAGCGTCACAAGCACGCTCATCGAACCGCCCCATATGCGGACGAATGGTGCATAGATCAGGTGGTGCGTAAACCCAACATCCGGCGACCTTCCCTGTCGTGGCGCGGGTGTCGGACAAGTCAGATGTAGAACGGACGCTCATGAAGCTGGGCGACGCTATCCGTGCCCAACGCCACCAACTGGCGATGTCTCAGGAAGCCCTTGCCGACGCGGCGAAGATCAATCGCACCCACATGGGGGAGGTCGAGCGCGGCAAGCGAAACGTCAGCTTCCTCGCCCTGGTCAGGATCGCAAAGGCGATGAAGGTGGAGCCTTCAGAAATCATCGCCGCCGCAGGGCTTTGAGCGAGGTCGCTGGCGGGCAAGGGGCGCGACGCCGCGACACAGGGGCACTCCACGGCGCGGTGCTGAATACGTGGCGTGAGCCCCTGCGCAGGCGGCGGGTTAGACCTTGAAGCGCGGGAGCTTGTCCATCTCACCCTTCAAGGCGACCGGGTCCCACTCACCATATGTCCCGCTCTCCGTCTGGTGCGCATGACCAACCAGAACGTGACGGGCCTCGTAGTCCACTTTCGCTCGGCGCATGTCAGTCTCGAACCGATGCCGCCATCCGTGGTTCGGCTGTACATTGATGTCATCCACCCCAAGTTTGCGAACCCATGAGCCTAGGCGCTCGCCAACCTTCTTATGGTGCGGGTTGCCTTCCGATCCGCCCCGGCCCCGCCCTGGATTGTAGAACATCACCCCCTTGGCCTTGGCTGCCACATCCACAAAGCCCTGTTCGATCAGGTGCGGATGCAGAGGCACGATACGGAACTTTCCGCTTTTCACTCCGCCCGCTTCGGGGGTGATGGTGATCGTCCAAACCCCATCAATCTGCTTCACGTCCTCGGCTCTGAGTTGAGCTATCTCGCCCACCCGTGAGCCGGTGTAGGCGCAGAGCCATGGGACCCAGCGACGGGCCAGACGATGCTCAGGCGTAAGGCTTTTCGGCTGCGGTCGCATCGTCGCCCGAAGGATTGTCGCGGCCTCTTCGTCAGTGAATCCGGGGTTGCGGAGCTTGATCCTCTTGGGAGCACGTACTTTCACGTCGGCCGCAACATTCTGTCTGAGCCTGCCGTTTTCCCTGCTCGTCTCAAGCACCACCTTTAGGGAGGCGATATAGGTTTCCTTGACCGTGAGGGCACCCCGCTTCGGCTTCCCATCCTTGCCTGTCTCAGCAAGCAACGCGTCCTTCCAAGCCACCACATTCAACTTCGTCATCCGCGCCGCGTCATCATGTCCAAGATGCGCGATGAGGCGCTTCATCACAGGGCGCCACGCCTTGACCGTCGCAGCGGTCGGCTGACGCTCGGCCACGTAGGCGTCGAACAGGTCCATGAGCGGAGCGCGGGAGATGGCTACATTCTCGGCGAACGCCTCGCGCGCCTCTTGATCTTGTCTGTCGCGCCGAGCGAGAGCAGCCTGTGCGCCATCTTCCCTAGCGCGTTGGATCGGATCAGCAGCGAGGCCCGCTTCCTTAGCGGCTTCCCCGGCGGTCCAAAGACGTTCGCCTTCCTGCCAATGTTCAAACTCCTCTTCGGAAGCCCATGGGCTTTGGTTGGGTTGGGGCGGCCTTGGTGCCTTGGCTGGCGGCGCTATCGGCTCCGGCGGTGGTATGCCCTTCGCCAGTTTGGCCTCGGCCTCATTCAG
Organism: Alphaproteobacteria bacterium; assembly: GCA_043743295.1. Lineage (GTDB taxonomy): Bacteria > Pseudomonadota > Alphaproteobacteria > Caulobacterales > Caulobacteraceae > Phenylobacterium. The sequence continues at coordinate 22,175 of JAYTWT010000153.1, forward strand.
CCATGCCGCGACCTGCACGGCTTGCGCCAGCCATTTGTCCTTCGCCCTTGGAAGGTTCTTTTCGTCCAAGGAAATCATGAACTCGGTGCGCGGGTTGCCCTCGCTGGTCAGGAAATAGCCCCGTATTCTCTTCGGAACACCACGGCGGAAATAGTAGATTGATCCTACCTGAGGGAGGCGGGCTGGCATGGACGGTATCCCTGTTACTTTTGTAACACCCGGCCGTCTAGAAGCCATTGTTTTCCTTGATTATCCAGGCCATTCAATCGCTTAAATGGCTCTGGCGGAGAGGGTGGGATTCGAACCCACGATACCCTCTCGGGTACGCCGCATTTCGAGTGCGGTACTTTCAACCACTCAGCCACCTCTCCAGAGCCGGCGCGGGTCC
>JAYTWT010000154.1:0-1673 GCA_043743295.1 Alphaproteobacteria bacterium
AGGGGCCGGCCTGAACCTCGCCGTGAGACCCATCCATGCTGCCCGCTCCCTACAAAATCGACTGCCCCGTCTGAGCCCAGTCGGCCATGAACTGTTGAAGACCCCGTTCGGTTAACGGGTGCTTGAAGAGCGCCTGAAAGACGTCGACGGGAATCGTGGCGCAATCGGCCCCGCTGAGCGCCGCCTGGGCAACATGGGCGGGGGTACGGATCGAAGCGGCCAGAATCTCGGTGTCGAAATCGTAGTTGTCATAGATCGCGCGGATCTCGGTGATCAGGTCCATGCCCGCTGCGCCATGGTCGTCGAGGCGGCCGATGAACGGGCTGACGTAGCTGGCCCCCGCCTTGGCGGCGAGCAGCGCCTGGGACGCCGAGAAGCAGAGGGTCACATTGGTCTGGATGCCCTCGGCGGCAAATTCCCGCGTGGCCATCAGGCCCTCGCGGGTCAGGGGCACCTTGACCACCACATTGGTCGCCAGGCCGGCGAGCTTGCGCCCCTCGGCCAGCATGCCGGCCACATCCATGGCCGCGACCTCGGCGCTGACCGGCCCATCCACCAGGCCGCAGATTTCCGCGATGACCTCCAGCATGTTGCGGCCGGACTTGGCGATCAGCGAGGGGTTGGTGGTGACCCCGTCCACCAGGCCGGTCGCGGCGAGGTCCTTCAGGACGGCGGTGTCGGTGGTGTCCAGGAAGAGCAGCATGTCGCGATCACCTCGGGCTTGTTCGCGCCGCTTGTAGCTGCGAAGGGCTGGGGCGCAAGTCGCCCACGCAGCCATGAGCCGTATCGCCTCCATCTTGATCCCCATGCCGTTGCCGGAGGCGTTCGACTACGCCGAGCCGGAGGGTATGGGCTTGGCCGCCGGCGACCAAGTCACCGTGCCGCTGGGCAGCCTGCAGGTGCGCGGCGTGGTGACGCGAGTTCGCGAGGCTGCAGGGGGCAACCGCCCGTTGAAGGCCGTGATCGAGCGGCGGGACGAGGCGGCGCTTCCGCCGGGCACGCTGGAGTTCATCCAATGGGCGGCGCGCTATTCGGTGGATGCGCCGGGCGCACCGCTGGCCATCGCGCTGCGCGGTGCCCGCGCGCCGAAAGCTCGGCCGCTACGGGTGGTGCGGACGACCGGTCAGCCGCCTGCCCGCGTGACGCCGGCGCGCCTGAGAGTCTTGGAAGCGGCAGCTGCGGCCGCGATGCCGCCGGCCGAGCTGGCGCGGGCGGCGGGGGTGTCGTCCGGCGTGCTCCGTGCGCTCGTGGACGAGGGCGTGCTGGCAGTGGACTTGGTTCGCGCCGACCGTCCGTTTGGAGCGCCCGACCCGGGCCGGATCGGGCCGGACCTGAACCCTAGCCAGGCAGCAGCAGCAGCGGGCCTCGCGGAACTGACTTCACCGGGCGGCTTCAGCGTCGCCCTGCTCGATGGGGTCACCGGATCGGGCAAGACGGAGGTCTATCTGGAGGTCTGCGCCAAGGCGCTCGCGGGCGACCCGCACGCCCAGGTGCTTATCCTACTGCCAGAGATCGCGTTGACCCAGGACCTTGTGGCCCGGGTGGGCGAACGCTTCGGCGCCGAGCCCGGCGAGTGGCACTCTGATGTGGCCCCGCCCGCCCGCCGACGGGTCTGGGACGCCGTGGCCGACGGGACCTGCCGCGTGGTGGTGGGTGCGCGTTCGGCGCTCTTC
>JAYTWT010000155.1:0-15065 GCA_043743295.1 Alphaproteobacteria bacterium
CGGTTCAAGGGCATCCGCAACTCAGCCTCGTTCGATGCTGACAAAGACGTACTGGGGCCGCTTAACCGGGTTGAAGCCGGGCTCTATCGCGACGAGACTTTCCGCAAGGGTTTCGCGCATCTGGGCACCATGGGGCTCTCATTCGACGCCTGGCTGCTGGAGCCGCAACTTCCGGACCTGATCGACTTGGCCCGCGCCTTCCCAGAGACCACGATCATCCTGGATCACGTCGGCACGCCTTTGGGGCGCGGCAGCTATACTGGAAAGCTGCCGGAGCGGTTCGATGTCTGGCGCACCAACATCCGCGAACTGGCCAAATCGCCCAAGGTGGTGGTGAAGCTGGGCGGTCTCGCCATGGCGTTCTGCAATTTCCCCTCGTTCCTGGCTGAGCCACGTGCGCCCTCAACCCAGCTGGCGGCCGAGTGGAGCCCCTATATCGAAACGTGCATCGAGGCGTTCGGGGCGGACCGCTGCATGTTCGAGAGCAACTTCCCCGTCGACATGGGCGCTTGCAGCTATGCGACGTTGTGGAACGCGTTCAAACACATCGCCAAGGGCGCATCGGCGGCAGAAAAGACCGCTTTATTCTCGGAAACCGCGACCAAGGTCTATCAGCTGGAACTGTAAGGTAGGCGATCAGTACCGCTGTTCGACCTTTGCCACGCCCCACTTCGGCGGGGGCGGGTCGTAGGCCTGGAAGCGCTGGATCGCTTGGACGGTGCTGTCAGTGTAGATCAGCATGTCGACATACTGTTGAGCTAAGAACCCCTTGTCAGACATCTGCTGGATGGTGGCCCGCATGAGATCGTAATAGCCGCCGACATTCACGAAGCCGCAGGGCTTGGCGTGGAAACCCAATAAGGCCCAGGTCCACTGCTCGAAGATCTCCTCGAACGTGCCCGGCCCACCCGGCAGACAGAGGAAGGCGTCGCCAAGTTCGGCCATTGCCCACTTGCGCTCATGCATGGAATTGACAACGCGAAGTTCGGTAAGGCCGGTGTGACCGATCTCCTGGCTGACCAGGTCGGCGGGCATGACACCGATCACTTTACCCCCAGCCGCTAGAGCGGCATCGGCCACGGCACCCATCAAGCCAACCTTACCGCCGCCGTAGACCAGGGTCAGGCCCGCTTTGGCGATATCCGTCCCACAGCGGATCGCTTCGTCCAAATACGCCGGGTCCGAGCCTGGCGAAGACCCGCAGAAAACGCAGATGCTCTTCACGCGGTATCCTTGAGATAGCTGTGGCGAAAGGGTCGCTCTCTTAGGCTGAATCCCTGATCGTGTCACGGGCGCTGGCCTTGGCGACAATCCACGGCTACAAGTCTAACTACGGCCTATCACGACGATTGGTCGGGCGCCGGCTTGTGCCCGGCGGAGACTTCTATCTCGGTGGGTTGCGACGATATGGCAAGCGGCACGGTTAAGTGGTTCAATTCGGCTAAGGGTTTTGGCTTCGTCCAACCAGACGACGGCGGATCTGATGTCTTCATTCACATTTCGGCGCTCAATCAAGCCGGCCTGGACTCTCTCAATGAGGGGGACAAGGTCGACTATGAGCTTGAGCAGGATCGGCGATCCGGCAAGCTGGCGGCGACGCAGATTGTCGTCACGGCCCATGGCGAAGCCCAGCCCCGGCGCGCCGGTGGTGGTGGCTTCGGTGGTGGCGGTGATCGTGGTGGCGGCGGTGATCGTGGCGGCTACGGCGGCGGCGGAGATCGCGGAGGCTATGGCGGTGGCGGTGATCGTGGCGGCTATGGCGGTGGCGGCGGCGGTCGTGATCGCGGCGGCGGCGGCGGATTTGGCGGCGGCGGTGGCGGCGGCGGATATGGTGGTGGCAGTGGCGGCGGATTTGGTGGTGGCGGCGGTGGCGGCGGCCGCTCGCGCGGCACAGTCGCCGGTTCCGGCGCAGGCGTCGTAAAATGGTTCAACCCCACCAAGGGCTTCGGCTTCATCAAGCCTGAGAGCGGCGGAGAGGACATCTTCGTCCACATATCGGCGGTCGAGCAGGCGGGGCTCTCCGGCCTCAATGAAGGCCAGACGGTGAACTTCGACCTCGAACAAGACGGCCGCAGCGGCAAGACCTCTGCGACCAACCTCAAAGTCAGTGGCTAACGCGCTTAGGGCTCGCTTCGGCGGGCCCTTTCGCTTTCTGATCCCTCCTAGGGCCGAACGGGTGCGAGGCGGGCAACGCCTCCGCCTGGAAGCTTGGCCCGATAGGGGCTGAACCGGGTGTCCGGGGTCATATAGTCCGTGGACACATACTGCGCGCCCGACGCGAACGCGGAGACCTGACGACGGGTGTCGTTGGTCCGGGCTTCCCAGGTATCAGCATCGGCACGGGTGCGGACGATCAGCCCGGCCTTGAGCGCCGCCGCGATCTCGACGGCCAATGCCTTCGGCTCGTTCAATGTAATGTACCCGGCGGCCGGCGAAGCCGGGTCGATATTCACGAATGCCGCCCTTCCCTCCAGAACCTTGCGCGCGCCGCGATAGCGAGCCGCCTGATCGGGCGGGCAGTCCAGCGCGAACATCACCCTGCCCCGCGCCGCGCCAAGCTTGGGCCAAGCCCCTGCCGCCACAGCGGCCTTCAGGGTCGGATGGCGGCCCTGCACCTGATCTGGCGTGATCAGGGCACTCTCAGGGAATACGCTGCGGATCTCAGCGTCGATCAGGTCCATAGCCTTGGCGTCGAACACTGGTGCCTTGGTCGCCCCCGGAAGGGAAAGTCCACCTTCCTTCAGGTTCATAATGATCAGCAGAGGTGCGTGTTGCGGGTGCGCCACGGACCAGGCGCGCACCTCTTTCAGGCATCCCGTGAACAGCGGGCACACCGCGCGGTAGTCCACGGACGGCTCGTGCAGCACTTTTAAGCCTGGCTGCTTCAGAGGTGCAAAATCATAAGGCACAGCCTTTGCCCCCGCGTTCCGATAACCCAATGGCGCAGCATAGAGGCCAACCGGGGGATCATAGACGATATCGATCTCCAGCTGCCGCGCGCCGTCCGCCAGCTGTTCGGCCAGCGGCGGGTGGCTGTAGTCGATGGCATCGGCTTCCTTGGCGTTGGCGGCGTGGATCATCGCCCACTCGTTGGGCGCGATCGCCATCTTGTAGCTGTTGTGCGTGCCAATCACCTGGATGGCGTTCATTGGCAAAGCGTCAACAGCCGCGCGGGTACAGCCCGGCACGCCGGATGGTGCCTCTAGGTCACAGGCGGACGAGATAGCGGCGGCGGCGAATAGAGCGAGGATCATATCAGCATCCTATCAGAGCGCGATGACAGTAGGACGAAGCCTATTCCCAGGGAATGCGCTGCGGTGGCGTCGGCACATCACCGGCGAGGATCGACGCCAACAGATCGGCCAGACCCGGCGGAAACACCCGGTCTACAGTGACGGCTAGCTCATCGAGCGTCCACCATCGGATGTCGTCGATCAGGCGGCGCTCCACGGCGTCCCAGCCGTCACGGCTGGGCTCGGTGCCTTCGCATTGGGCGAGGTGATACTGCTCGATCATGAGCACCGGATGGGGAATGCTCAGAACGCCCTCGCGCAGCCAGACAACAGGGCCGAGGTCGAAGGCGGTGATGCCCGTCTCCTCGCGCACTTCGCGCACGGCAGCCTCTTCATAGGTCTCGCCTGGCTCTAGCCCGCCACCGACCGTAAACCAGACGCCTGGGCCTTGCGCCCCACCCGGTAGCCGACCGCGCATCAGCAGGATACGATCTTGGCGGTCCAGCAGGACCACCCGCGCGGTGGGTCGGGACGGGAGCGTCATGCGGGTCCCACGGTAGCACGACCCCCACCCGCAAACATGATCTTAACGGCGCAGCCCTAGGTTTCCGATGATCGAGGCGAGGCCCCATTGTCCAAGGCTTACAGGTATCTCGGGTTCGGTTTCGCTGCAGCCGACCTGCTGATCGAAATCAATGAGACCGAAGAGGTCGTGTTCGCCTTGGGCGCGGGCGAAGCTGTGCTGGGCGTCAAGGACCAGGCTATGGTCAAGCGCAATTGGCGCAGCCTAGTGGATCCATCGGACCACGCCATGGTGCTCGCCCTGTTCAGTGGCCTGGACGATGGCACCCGCGCCGGACCCGTGTTGATCGGTGTTGCCAGCCAGGAGGGCGGGACACCGCGCTTCGCCAGCCTGATCGCGATCCGCCTACCACAGAATGCAGGGGCGATATCCTGCGCCCTGTCTCGCGCCAAGGTGCGCGGACCGACGGGACTGCAGACCGTGGACGCATTCCAATCCCGGGTGACGCAATTGCTCGCCGGCGCCAGCGAGGACCTGGAGCTCTCGTTCGTTGAACTCCAGGGTCTTTCGAGCGCCATCGCGGCGATGCAGGATCCGGCAGGGACTACCGAACTGGTCGAGGGCGCGCTTCGCGCTCAGGCCTATCGCGGCGAGCCTGCGGCGGCCGTGGGCCCGGACCGCTATGCCGTTTTGCGTGGACCGGACGAGCCGGAAGGCGCGATGTCCAACCGCATCGAGCAGGTGCTGAAACGGTCGGGCGTCGACGGCGTCACGCCGCAGATCAAGGCTATCGCGCTGGCCGGGGTCGACCGCCCCAAACAGGTAGCCCAGGCCCTGCGATACGCGCTCAACCAAGTTCTGAACTCCGGTTTGGCACAGCCACTACCCGCAGACTTGCGGCAGTCACTCAACCTGGCCCTCCGGACGACCCTGAACAAAGCCGGCGCTCTTGGCTCGGCGATTCGCAACCGCCAGTTCACTCTGGCCTACCAGCCAGTGGTCTCATTGCAGTCTGGCGCGCTGCATCACCATGAAGTCCTCGTGCGTTTTGGCTCGGATGGGAGTCCATTCCCGACTATTCGCATGGCCGAAGAAATGGACCTGATTGAAGCCCTGGATAGCGCGATACTTGAGGAGGCCCTCAAGACCCTGCAAGGCGATCCGAACCTCATTCTGGCGGTCAATGTCTCCGGCCGCAGCATCATGAGCGAGGGTTACATCAAACGCACGGTCGGCCTCTTGCGCAAGCGGCCCGAGATCCGAGGTCGGCTGATGTTCGAATTGACCGAGAGTGCGGCGGTGGAAGACCTGGCGCTCGCCGACCGCCACCTTCAGGCACTGAAGGCCGTCGGCTGCGAGATCTGTCTGGACGACTTCGGGGCCGGTGCAGCCTCCTTGGCCTATCTGCAGCAACTGACGTTGGACGTGTTGAAGATCGATGGTCGCTATATCCGCGATCTACAGCACGGCGGCCGTGAAGCCACCTTCGTCAAACATCTGGTTAATATGTGCGCCGAGTTGAACATCAGGACCCTGGCCGAAATGGTCGAGACGCCGGAGGCCGAGGATGCGGTTCGCAGAGCCGGCGTCGATCTGGCCCAGGGCTGGCTCTATGGCCGTGCGACAGAGACCCCGATTGACGCTGAAACCATTGCCTCACGAGCCCGCGTGCGAGCCGGGGCCCTGGGGCTGAGGTCAACGCTGGACCGCTAAGCCCGGCGCGCGATAGCCAGGACACATGCAGCAGCTGTCCCTCACCGCCCTTTTGGTTCGCGACTACGACGAAGCGATAGCGTTTTACGTCAACAAGGCCGGCTTTCTGCTGGTCGAGGACACCGACCAGGGGAACGAAAAGCGCTGGGTCGTCGTGCGGCCGCCGGGATCAGAAGCGGGCCTGCTGCTGGCCAAGGCGGTCGGCGAACAGACGGCGTTCATTGGAAGCCAAGCCGGCGGTAGGGTATTCCTATTTCTCAACACCGACGACTTTGCCAGCGACTACGCAAGGATGAGTGCGGCAGGCGTACGCTTCCTTGAGCCGCCCCGCCACGAAGCCTACGGATCCGTGGCGGTGTTCGAGGACCTCTATGGAACGAAGTGGGACCTTATCCAGCGGGCGGCTGAGCCGGCATAAGCGCGTTGTCGATCTCAACTGCGCGGATCGCTGCCGGTCGTCCATGCAGGCGGGCGACATAGTCGACGAACACGGGACGCTTCTCAATCCCGCCGAACTGCATGCCCCAGCCGATGTGCGAACCGAAATACACATCCGCCGCTGAGAAGCTGTCACCCGCGATGAACTCGCGGCCCTTCAACGCGCCTTCGGCCGCGTCCATGACATGTCCGATGCTGCCGAAGCCGACCATCATCTGCTTATCTTGCGGCACCTCGACGCCGAGCGATCCGATGCTGGTGGCCTGCTCGATGGGTCCGGCAGCGAAGAACAGCCAGCGATAATAGGCGCCGCGATCTGCGCTACCGTGCGGCGGGGCTAAGCCGGCCTGAGGAAAGGCATCGGCGAGGTAAGCACAGATCGCTCCGCCCTCGGTCACCACCATATCACCGTGCTTGATTGCCGGCACCTTGCCCATTGGATTCACCGCCAGAAAGGCTGGTGCCTTCATGGTCGTGCCGTAATCCAGCAGCACGGTTTCGTACGGCTGGCCGACTTCTTCCAGCATCCAGCGCACGATACGGCCGCGCGACATCGGGTTGGTGTAGAAGGTGAGATCGTGGGTCACGGGTCGGCTCCAAATGTTGTCTGGACCCGTTAGACACCGGTGCTGCTGACAGGACTATGTCAGCAGTGGATCACGAGCCTCCAACCGCTTGAGAGGTTAGGGTTCTCCCGCGTCGAAGATAGACCTCGGCCAACAGAAGGTTCGGAATCCAGGCCGTCCAGGCGATCACCCGATAGCTGGTCAGGAAGTCGTATTCCAGAATCTGAGAGATCGGGATTTGAAGTCGCAGCGTCACCGCACCAAACGTCAGCGCAAAGGATCGTATCATCCAGCGGCGATGGGCTTCAAAGTTCTTGCCGCGCGCGGATCGCCATGCCTGCGCCGTCGTGTAGAGCCAGATAAGGGCGAGTGTTCCGAAACCAAGGCCGGCAATCGGACCGGCAGAACTCCCGAACGATAAAATAAGACCCGCTATGCCCGCGGTTAGGCAGGCGACCACATAGGTTCGACCCAGCCACTTGTGCGCGCCCTTGATCCGTCGCCACGCGGGCAAGAATTGGATCGGCCCGATGAGCAAAGCTGTTGAGGCCATGGCCGCGTGCAAGGCCAGCCACGGGCGCGCGAATAGGTTGGCCAAGACTTCCGGCGCAAGCAGACTCTGGAGTGCGCCGATCGGCGGGACATATCGGTAGGACCAGACAGCGATGGCGGCGCTCAAAAACGCCGCCAATCCCCAACCGGCCCGTAACGTCAGTGTATTCATTGGATCAACTCTCTGTCGCTGGTCTGACATTTGGCCTCCCAGATACAGGGCCGCCACGACAACCCCGCAGACGGTGCCAATTTTGCGCGAACAGTTTGGGCGCCGCACGCCAGTCGTGGCAGGATCGCGCCAGCGAATCCTCTAGCAAGGTCCAATGCAACTCGCCCTGCTATCCCTGTGCATACGTCGCGTCGCCGCCGAGCTCGCCCTTTGGGTCGCGGTCGGTGTGGTGATGGGCGTGCTGGGCCCATTCGGCTCGTCGGAGCGCACCCTCTTCGAACGCCTAGTCTATTGGCAGTACTGCATGGTCGGCGGCGGGCTGATCGGCGTCAGCATTGATGCGGGTGTGCGGCGCATCACCGAACAGTTCTGGCTTCGGGCGTTCAGTGTCGGCGCGCTTATGACCCCGCCGGTCATGCTGCTGGTCTGGACGGCCAATCATAATTTGGCGGGCACACGGCTCAGCGTCTTGAACCTGATCCAACCCTGGTTCGAAGTGTTTGTGGTCTGCCTAGTGACCATGATCCTGCGACAGCTGGTGTGGTCAAAGCCGCGCATCGTCGAGGTGACCGCGACGCCCGACGGCGATCCGACAGAGGCGTTTCGGCTCAGACTCTCGGCTAAACGCCGGGCCGCAACCCTGATCGCGGTCCAAGCCGAAGACCACTATCTGCGGGTCCACACCGACGCCGGCGAGGAACTGGTCACCTCACGCTTCGGTGACGCTCTAAAGGAACTGGCCAACGCCCCCGGCTTCCGGACCCACCGCTCCTGGTGGGTCGCCGCAGATGCTATCGATCAGGTCAAATGGACACGCGGTCGCGGCGAGGCCCGCCTGAAATGCGGACTGATCGCCCCGATCAGCCGCAGCCAAGCGGCACCCTTAAAGGCGGCGGGGTGGTTCTAAAGCCTCGAGGCCGTGATTTTGGTGTCCGCTCGGGTCCAGGCGTCCATGAAGGCGGCATCGGTCGCAGCAGCTTCAGCACTCTTGCCTTGGGCTTTCAGGGCCAGGCTAAGACCGATCAGCGCCCATCCATCGCGTCGATAATGCGTGAGGCTGTCGCGATAAACGGCCTCAGCCTCAGCCGCCCGACCTGCATCCAGCAACACTGCCCCCAGCAGGTGCGCGACCGGGCGATGCCATAGGGCGGGCTCGGTGTACGGAAGGGCGCGCTCCAGACGCATCGCCTCACGAAAGAAGGTGATCGCGCCCGCTTTGTCGCCGGACAGACGGGCGATCTCGCCATCCACCGACGCCAGAGCGACCGCCATCGTCGCCTGAGCGGGCACGCCCTGAGAATCGTAGCGTTTGAGATCTCCGGTACCCAGTTTTGCCAGAGCGGTGCGGTCGGCGCGCGCGGCCTTGAGGTTTCCTGTATTGGCGTGGGCGAAGGCGCGGGCATAGCGCCACATGGCCGTATCCACGATCAACGTCCGGTCTGGTGCTGGCTCGACAAGCACCTCACGATACTTTCCGAACCGCATGAGCGTGACCACGGGTGTGAAGTTGTAGAACTCACCAAACGCCATTTGTTTGGCCAGGTTGGGCGCGTCCACCGCCTGGATCAGGCGCCGCGAGGCGTCAAGCGCTACTTGGTAGCGACCCTCCATCTCTGCCGACGTCCAAAGGAAGTGGAGGTTGTGGCCGTAGTATCCGGCCGGATAGTAACCCTGCGCCTTGCAAGCGAGGATGTAGGCTTCGTCGACCAGGGCGGCCTTCTCATTCACGGCAGCCGAGTCCGCATAGCGACCAACCCGATAGTAGATATGGCTCGGCATGTGCACCACGTGGCCGGCGTTAGGCATCAGGACCAGAAGACGATCTGCCGCGACCTCGGCACGCTCCGGCGTCGTCGAAGCCTCGACAGCGTGGATGTAGAGGTGAAGCGCGCCGGGGTGGTTCGGTGCCTTCGAAATCACCGTCTCCAAGGTGCCGACGATCTGGGCCGCGTTGCCCTTGGGCGTCTTGGCGTCGGCCTCCCAATAATCCCAGGGCTGGGTGTCCATCATCGCCTCCGCCCAGAACGTCTGGGCGTCGAGATCGTCGGGATAGGCCTTGGCCAGATCACCCATGGCCTGGGCGAAAGCCGCATTCAGCTTGGCACGGTCCGCCTTTGGCGTTTCGGCATAGCGCTGCGCCAGAGCCGCGATCCAGGCCTGCTCCCTGGGGCTCACCTTGGGGGCCAGGGCCTGCGCGTTCTGCAGCGCCATCCAGGCGGGGATCACCGCATCATCCGGCATGGCCAGATTGATGTTCGACCCCAGGGCAAAGGCCACGCCCCACCAGCACATGGCGCAGTTGGGATCCAGCCGCGCGGCCTCGCGGAACGATCGGATCGCCTCGGCATGATTGAAACCGAAGACCAGCTTCACCCCTTGATCGAAGAACGCCTGTGCCTCCGGTCCTGCCGTGATCGGCATGTGATGCTCGCCCAGGCCGGTGAACACCGGCGCGCCGGGCTTGTCCGCCTGCCCCGCATAGATCGCCGGCATGGGCGGCAGGCCCATCCCGATCATCTTGGACATGTCATGGGTCTGGGCCGTGGCGATGCCGCCCCAGAACACTGTGATGAGGCTAAGCCAGATGCGCATCTTCATATCCTCAGCTCCGACAGGAACCCGCTCAGTGCAGCATTGAACGCTTCGGGCTTATCGATGTTGGCGGCGTGCCCCGCGGCCTCGATGATGGCCTTCTTCGCGCCGGGGATCTTGGCGGCCATATAGTCGCTGGCCGCCAGGAACGGCGTGTCCTCCGAGCCGACAATGACGATCGCTGGGACCCTGATGTCGGGCAGCGAGGTGATGACGCTAGCGTCGCGCTGGGTCAGCATGCCACGCGCGGCGTTGGCCAGTCCCTGGGCGCTGGTGTGCCGGGCCGTCCGCCGCTCCGCGCTACCGCCGGACAGCACGCCAAGCCCGACCCGCTCATAGCGCTCAGCGGTGCGCAGCGACGTCTGGTTCCAACCCTCGCGTGCCGCGTCGTTCTTGTAGCCCGGCCCGGTGTCGATGATCAGTAAAGCCTGGGTCCGGTCGGGGTGGACGCGGTTGAAAGCCAGCGACATGTAGCCGCCGAGAGACAGGCCGCCGATGATGGCACTGGGCGCGCCCACCTGATCCAACAGCGCCGCCATATCTGCAACGGTCGCGGCTTCTGAATACAGCGACGGATCGTCCGGGCTGTCCGACTGGCCGTGGCCGCGCATGTCCCAGATCACCAGCCGATGGTCCTCGGACAGCATCTCCACCTGACCCGACCACATCTGCGATGTCGCCGAATAGCCGTGCGTGAGCAGGACCACCGGCCCCTGGTCGCCGTGGACCTCATAATAGAGGTTCACCCCGTCTCGGTTCAGCTTCGCCATCGCCTGCCCCCATGTTGCCGACATGGAACGCCGTTTAGGAACAGCTGTCGAGCCTGTCGTCAGACCTGCCCGGCGACCCACTCTTGAACGTGTCGTTCCAGAACCGTGAGCGGCATGTTGCCCGACAGCAGAACCGCGTCGTGATAGGCCTTGAGGTCGAACTTGGTGCCCAGCTTGGCTTTCGCCTCTGCGCGGACCCTGGCCCAGACGGTGTGGCCGACCTTGTAGCTGTTGGCTTGACCGGGTGAGGTGAAATAGCGCTCGACCTCTCGCTGGGCGCGACTGGAGGTGTTGCCGATCGTGGCGACCATATAGCGCGTGGCCTGGGCGCGGCCCCAGCGCTTGTAGTGAATGCCCGTGTCGGTCACCAACCGTGCGGCGCGGAACAACAGCGACTGCAGGTAGCCGATCTTGAGCAAGGGATCGCCATCGTTCGCACCGATCTCGTCGGAAAGTTGTTCGGCATAGAGCGCCCAACCCTCACTGAACGCCGAGGCGCCGTATCCCGTGCGGCGCAGGATCGGGATCCGGCCACTCTCCTGGGCCAGGGCGATCTGCAGATGGTGGCCGGGCACCGTTTCATGGTGCGCCAGGGTCGGCAGGTTATAGCGCGGCCAGTCGCCGGTCTCTTTCAGGTTGATGTAGAAGGCTGCCGGGCGTGAGCCGTCCAGGGCAGCCGACTGGTAGTAGCCGTTGGCCGATCCATCCTGGATAAACACCGGCACGCGCCGCACCTCGACCTTAGCCTTGGGCAGGGTCGCGAAGGCCTTGGGCAGCAGCTTATAGACCTCCACGATGTGGACATTGAGGTCGGCCAGCATCTGCTCACGGCCCGCATCGTTGGCTGGATAAACCTGTGACGGATCTTCGTTGAGTGCTGCCAATCGCGCACCGACGGAACCCTTGGTGAGGCCTCGCGCTCTCAACAAGGCGTCAAGTTGTCCGGTGATGTCAGCCACTTGGTCGAGGCCCAACTGGTGGACCTGTTGCGGCGTGTAGTTGGTCGTGGTCGAGGCCTTAACGCAATCGGCATAGTAGGCTTCGCCGTTCGGTAGCGCCCAGACCCCTGTGTCGGACTTGGCCTTGGCGCGGAGGGCGCGCATGGCGGCGATCTGGCGGTCCAGAGCTGGGAACACCTCACCCTCGACGATCTTGCGCGCCCGACCGGCCCAATCGCCGTCCACCTTGGCGGCGGCTGTCTTGCGGGTAATCGAGGTGACCAGGATCGTCGCGTCCGCCGCCTGATCGCGCAGCGCTCGCATCTGGCCAATGGAAAGGTCGCAAACGAAATCCGGGGGGATCACGCCCGCTGCGACGTCAACCTTCTGGCGGGCGACGTCGGCGTCCATCGCACCGGCGAAGGCGGACAGGCGCGACAGATAGGCCTCCGCGTCGGCCGCGTCGGCGATCCGGTGCTGGCTGTCCAAGAAGTCCGGCACACTGGAATAGGCCCCGCCGCGCTGGCTGATGACGTAGGGGCTGAAATTGCCGCCCACGTCGCCGAACGTGTAACGATCCCCATTCAGAACCGCCTGTTCGTTACCGTAAAGCACAACGTCCAGATCAACCTTTGAGGCCGCAGACAGTTTCGTACGATCAACGGTCTTCAGGTCGGCAACCCAGCCTCGCGCCCGCTCCAAACGCCGTTGCTTTCCGGCGGCGGAATTGTCGTCGAGCTTGGATTTCAGGGCAGTGCGGGCACCCTTATCGAGACCGAGCGAGGTGGCGAACCGCGGACTGTCATCCACCGTCTGTTCGAACATCCGATCCAGCAGGGTACGCAACTTGGCGTCTTCAGATGCGGGCTGACCTAGGGCTGGTACGGCTGTGGCAAGAGCGGCACCGGTGGTGGCCAGAAACGCGCGACGGTCGATGGGGATCATGTGCTCTCCGATGGCAGTGGCTTCCCCCAGCATGGGGGAAGTGGCCCAATTTGCGAAGCAAGAGGGTCGCTGGGGAAATGTGTCAGCGTTCCTCCACTTCCCCCTTTGTCGCACGCCGCTTCGCGGCATTCGCGACATTTCCCCCGTGCCGGGGGAATCGAGGATGCAATGGCTCTTCCTCAGCCCTTGTTCGCCGCGATGTAGAGGTCGACGACCTGTTCCAATGCGGTTAGCGGCATGGAACCGGACTTCAGGACGGCGTCGTGGAACGTTCTTGGATCGTAGCGGGTGCCCAGGGCGGCCCTGGCCTTTTCGCGAAGTCGCAGGATCGTGACCTTGCCCACCATGTAGCTGCAGGCTTGGCCTGGCCAGACTGCGTAGCGCTCGATTTCCTGGGCCGCTAGCGGCTCCGGGTCACCCTCAATGGCGCGCATCTCAGCGATGGCTTTCTCGCGGCTCCAGCGCAGATGATGCAGACCGCTGTCGGTGACCAAGCGCGCTGAGCGCAGCAGGGCGTCATGGATGTACCCCAGCTCGTTCAGCGGCTCGCCCGTGTAAACGCCCATCTCCTGAACGACCTGTTCCGAATAGAGCGCCCAGCCTTCGGCGTAGGCGCCGAACCCTATAACGCGACGGATCATCGGCAAGTCGGCTTCGCGCTGGATCGAGATCTGCAGGTGATGGCCGGGGATTGCTTCATGATAGGTCGTCGTCGGCAACCACCAGTAGGGGCTCTCGTTGGTGTCGCGCAGGTTCAGCCAATAGACGCCGGGCCGCGAGTCATCCAGGCTGGCGCTCTCATAGTGCGTTGAAGATCCGCCCTCAGTTGCGGCTGAAATTCGGCGGATTTCCACCGGTGCCCTGGGCAGGGTTCCGAACTGTTCGGGCAGCCGCTTCTGCATGGCCTGGACGACCTTGTTGAGGTCGGCGATGATCTGGGCCTTGCCGGCGTCGGTATTGGGATAGACGCCGACTTTGCGGTCATAAAGACCGATGTAGCGCTCGCCCACGGTGCCCTGACTGAAGCCCAGTTGGCGGAACAGCACATCCGCGCGGGCGGACAACTGTTTGGTGACATCCCGGCCCATCTTGTGGACCTCGGTGGGGGTGATCCGCTCCGTGGTCCGGGCATAGAGCGCCTGGGTGTAATAGGCCTCGCCGTCCGGCAATCGCCAGACCCCGGCGTCGTGGGTCGCCTTAGACTGAAGGCCCTCCAGCAGCGCCATCTGGCGATCCAGGGCGGGGATGACCTTGGCGCTGTACGCGGCGGTTGCAACCGCCGTCCAGTCGCCGGCAATGCCCTTGGCCGCCGCTTTCTGAGCAAACGCGGTCACCAATGACGACTTGTCCGGCTCTGCACGGAGTATCCTCATCCCGGCCAGCGCACCCCTAAGCGCGAAATCCGGAGGGGTAACGCCAAGTCCAGCGTCATGCCGCACGCGCTCGCTTTCTTCATCGAGCACGCGGGCGAAAGCCTCCAGGCGCGCGATATAGGCCTTACAGTCCTCCCGGGTGGCGATGCTGTGCTGACTTTCGAGGAAGTCTGGTACCCTGTGCCAGGAGCCGGAATTCTGGGCCACAATGTAGGGCGCACCGGCACCCGACCCGTATTGGAACGCACGATTGGCATCGTCGCGGCCCTGTAGATCGAACAGCAGGGTATCGTAATTGATGGCGCCCATGCCCGACAGCGCACGACGATCAATCGCTTTCAGGCGGCGCAATTGATCAGCGGTCCGTGCCTTGTCCTTGGCCGCTCCGGCCAGAGAGGCATCACTCAACTGCGCCTTTGCAGAGGCCCGCGCACCCTTGTCGAGGCCCAGCGAGGTGACCAGTTCCGGGCTGTGGTCGAGGTAGTCGTTGAACATCTGATCCAGGAACAGGTTCAACTGCGCCGCGGGATCGCTCTGAGCAAATGCGGGCGCGGCAAAAGCGGTTGCGGCGGCCGCAGACTGGGCAAGGATTTGTCGGCGAGTGTGCAAGGCGGCGGGTCCTGAGTTTCCGGGCACAGACTTAGCCAGCAGGTTGCCGTCCGAACAGCCTGGATGGGCAGGTTTGACGGTTTAATCCTCCGCGATCTGAACGATCCTGCCGTCTAGGCTGGCAAAACCAGGTCGGATCGGCTGAAATGGTGCGGTTTCGACGCAAGGATTCCCGTTCCATGTTCCGCCCGCTTGCCCTGGTCGCTTTGGCTTCCCTCACACTTGCATCCGATGCGGGCGCGCAAGGCAAACTCAGTCCAGCGGACAAGTCCGTTGCAGCGGTTCGCGCCAAGCCCGCCTTCGCGGCGGCAGCGGCCAGCCTGGACGCCCAGCATGAGCGGATCGTCGCCGAAACCATCCTGCTGACCGAAATTCCCGCACCACCCTTCAAGGAAGCGGTCCGCGCTCAGGCCTATATGGCCATGCTGAAGGACGCCGGGCTCACCGACATCGAAATGGACGCCGAGGGCAATGTGACGGGCCTGCGGCGCGGCACCGGTCCTGCCGGGCGTCCTCTGGTGGTAATGGCCGCGCACCTCGACACGGTGTTTCCGGAGGGCACCAACGTTAAGGTCCGCCGCGAGGGGACCAAGCTGTATGCGCCAGGCGTCGGCGACGACACCCATGCCCTTGCGGTATTG
>JAYTWT010000156.1:0-3197 GCA_043743295.1 Alphaproteobacteria bacterium
GCCCTGCAGCGCAAGAACGTCACCAACAAGATGTTCGCCACCCGCTATGCCGACGTCTTCAAGGGCGACAAAAACTGGCAGGCGATCAAGGTCAAGGGCGGCCAGACCTACGACTGGGACATGGGCTCGACCTACGTCCAGAACCCGCCCTATTTCGAGGGCCTGACGATGGAGCCCAAGCCGGTCACCGATATCGTCGAGGCTAGGGTCCTGGGCGTGTTCGGCGATTCGATCACCACCGACCACATCTCGCCCGCCGGCTCTTTCCGCGCCGGTACCCCAGCCGGGGCTTATCTGATCGACCGACAGGTGCCGGTCTCGGACTTCAACGGATACGGCGCACGGCGTGGCAACC
This sequence comes from Alphaproteobacteria bacterium, assembly GCA_043743295.1. Taxonomy (GTDB): domain Bacteria; phylum Pseudomonadota; class Alphaproteobacteria; order Caulobacterales; family Caulobacteraceae; genus Phenylobacterium. The sequence continues at coordinate 356 of JAYTWT010000156.1, forward strand.
ACCAGGTGATGATGCGCGGCACATTCGCCAACATCCGCATCCGCAATCGCATCACGCCGGACATCGAAGGCGGGGTAACCAAGCATTTCCCCTCCGGCGATCAGATGTCGATCTACGACGCGGCCATGCGTTACCAGGGCGAAGGTCGTCCGCTGGTGATCTTCGCAGGCAAGGAATACGGAACCGGTTCGTCACGCGACTGGGCGGCTAAGGGCACCAAGCTTTTGGGCGTCCGCGCCGTGGTTGCCGAAAGCTTCGAGCGCATCCACCGTTCGAACCTCGTGGGTATGGGCGTGCTGCCACTCCAGTTCACCCAGGAAGGCTGGCACAAGTTGGGCCTGACCGGGGAAGAGATCGTGACCATCCGTGGCCTCACCGAACTGGCCCCACGTAAGCAGTTGATCGTCGAGATGTACCGCCCTTCGGACGGCCGCATAGCGCGGTTCCCGGTCCGGTGTCGCATCGATACGCCGATGGAGCTGGAATACTTCAAGAACGGCGGCGTCCTGAACTATGTCCTCCGCAGCCTGGCCAAGCCAGACGCGTAAAGGTCTCGCAAAAAATCCGGGGTCCGCGTGTAACCCACGCGGGCTCCGGCGCGAACCTGTCACTATGCAACAGACGCTTCGCCAGATATTCGCCAGCCTTGCGGTCTTGACGGTCGCTTCCACCGCCCATGCCCAGCCGGCCCCCCAGCCGGTGGTGCTGGAGTTGTTCACCAGCCAGGGCTGTTCGTCCTGTCCGCCAGCCAACGCCGCTCTGGCCAAGGTCGCCGACAGGCCCGACGTGGTCGCCCTGACCTTCGCCGTCACCTACTGGGATCATCTCGGCTGGAAGGACACCTTTGCCCGGCCTGAATTCACCGAGCGCCAAGCAGTCTATGCGCAGTCGCTAGCCCAGGGAGCATCCTATACCCCTGAAATCGTCGCAGGTGGCCGCACCGGCGGCGTCGGCAATTCAGATGGCCGTCTCGCGGCCTTGATCGCCAAAGGCCGTGCACAAGCCGCGACCACGGTTGAGACTTCAAACCAAAAAATCACTGTGGCTGCGGGTGTTGCCCCAAGGCGCGGTGCCGACGTCTGGTTGGTGCGCTATGACCCGCGCATCGTCCAGGTGCCAATCCGGGCGGGAGAAAACGGCGGAAAGACCCTGCCCCAGCGCAACATCGTGCGCAGCCTGAAGAACCTCGGCAGCTGGACCGGCCAGCCGGTTAGTTTCACCGCCCCGCGCGCTGATCCTGCCCTACGCGACGTCGTCCTCGTCCAGGCCCGGAACGGCGGGCCAATTCTGGCGGTGGCCCGGCTCTAGCTACGCCCACAACTATTTCGGCGGAGTATCATGGCCCAATTGCTGCAGGCGTCTTGCCGCGATGCAGATGACCATGCGGTACTCCGGCAGGCGCAGCGGCGAGACGTATTTCGACGCTACGGTCTGGCGCATGTTGTCGAGCAAGATGCGCTGTGTGACGACGTCATTGACCCAAATCTGACGCATGAAATGTGGAAGCATCCCGCCGACGGGCTCCCTTAGATTGGCGTTGGCGTCGCGGCTCAGGACGAACGCCCTAATCTCGCGCCCGCAGGATCGGATGAGATCGGCGGCTGCGGCGTCGGTGTTCGGATCTGTGGGTTGTGCAGATGCCGCGCCCGGCAAGACGAGCGCCAACGCGATGATCCCCGCCAGGACCCTCATCGGGCCGCCGCCACGCAGTCGTAGCGCGCCGCGTTACGTTCAGGGCGGATGGTGTTCGCGCCTCGACAGGCCGCATACTCGACCCGCCGCCCCCGCCCGTCGTCGGCCGTGCCGAACACCGTGTACCCGCGATTGGCGCCCAAGGTCTGCATATTGGCGTAGCCGGGCTTGCAGTCGAAGCCGACCACACACCAAGCGGCTTCCACTATGTAGGGGCAGCGATTGAAGATGCGGCCCGGCCGGGTGATGCTGTTCGACGCGATATAGAGGACGCACTGGGTGGCATCCGCGCCTACACCGACCAGGGCGTTGGCATTGTCGGGATCATCACCGGCCGAATCTGCGTCATCCCCGGCAAGGACAGCGTCAAGAGCGGCATAGGCGCGCGGGCCCATGATCGAGCTGGGCGGTTGCGGCGCCACGCTGGCTGGCGCTGATGGTGCGGGTCGCGCGGCCGCCTGGGGCTGCTGCGGTTGGGGTCTTGCCTGAGCCGGCGGCGGAGGCGCGGGCGGCTGCTGGCCGCGATTTCCGGTCAACTGTTCCAGCCGGCGCGCCGCCATGCAGGCATGAACTCGGGCGGTCAGGGAAGCGATTTCCACGCCGTTCACAGCTTCCAACCTCTGCGCCGTTCGAACTGCCCCCGCAACCTGATCGCGTAGCGATGTCGCTGTACCGTTCATGACCTCGGACAAATGGCCCAAAATTGCACTTTCGCCGCCGGCATAGACCTGCCGCATGTCGATACTATACTGGGTCGCGCGGCTTAACTCCTGGCTACACCCGGCGATGACCTGTTCTGCGGCGCGTCGGAGCGGGCCGAGCGCGGCGAGCTTGGCGTCGATATGGACCTGCAGCGACTCCGTCGCCCCAGCGGGGCCGCAGAGCGCATATCCAAGCGCCAGGATCGCCCCAAATGCCCTCCATCCCATCATTGCCCGCACTGTGCCTCCGCACTTCCACCGTAGGCGATGCCAGCAACAGCTTTCAACCGCAGAATGCCCTCACTCCTTCTTGAGATTTACAGCCCTTCCGACGCCCCCTAAATCTAGGTGATGCGGAAGGCCGCCCTGCTCAGCCTGATCCTCCTCGCCTGGCCGGTCGGCGCAGCGGCGAAGCCGCCTGTCTTGGTCGAACTGTTCACGGCCCAGGG
>JAYTWT010000157.1:0-24952 GCA_043743295.1 Alphaproteobacteria bacterium
CTGGCTAAGACCGGCTTCATTAGCCCCTCGCGATTGGAATCTACCGCATCGCGCGTCAGTGTCGCCGCTGCGCAGTTGGAGGTGGCTCGGGCCCAGGTGATCGCCACCCGCTCCGACGCCAACCGCGCCATGACCCAGCTGGCGCGTTACGAAATCCGTGCGCCGTTCTCCGGCGTGGTCATCGATAAGGCTGCCCAGCCCGGCGAAATCATCTCGCCCCTGTCGGCGGGCGGTGGCTTCACCCGCACCGGCATCTGCACTATCGTCGACATGGACAGCCTGGAGGTCGAGGTCGACGTCAACGAGGCCTACGTCGGGCGCATCAGTGCTGGCCAGAAGGTCGAGGCGGTCTTGGACGCCTACCCCGACACCACCATCCCGGCCTATGTGATCGCCAAGATTCCGACCGCCAGCCGTGACAAGGCCACCGTGCGGGTGCGCATCGGCTTTGACGCCAAGGACGCGCGCGTCCTGCCTGATATGGCCGTCAAGGTCACCTTCCTCGACAAACGCTCGTAACGTACAGGCGCCGAACATGTCCGACCTCATCACGCTGAAGAATGTCACCAAGAACTATCGGCGCGGCAAGGAGGGGATCAGCATCTTCAGCGATCTCAACATGACGATCCCCAAGGGGGATTTCGTTGCGATCATGGGTCCGTCGGGATCGGGCAAGACCACGCTGCTGAACCTGCTCGGCGGGACCGATCGCTGCGATACCGGCGAGATCGTCTTCGACGGCGAGCACATCGAGAAATACTCCGAAGGCCAGTTGGCGGCGTGGCGCGCCCGCAGCGTTGGGTTCGTGTTCCAGTTCTACAATCTGATGCCCGTGCTGACCGCCGCCCAGAATGTCGAACTCCCGCTTATGTTGACCTCGCTACCAGCCAAGAAACGCCGCGACAACGTCGAGACGGCGCTGAAGATCGTGGACCTCTCTGATCGCGCCAAGCACAAGCCCAAGGAATTGTCCGGCGGCCAGCAACAGCGTGTCGCGATCGCCCGCGCCATCGTCTCTGACCCCAAGCTGATGCTCTGCGACGAGCCGACCGGCGACCTGGACCGCGCCAGCGCCAATGAGATCCTTTCGACCCTGCAGTTGCTGAACAAGGAACTGGGCAAGACCATCATCATGGTCACCCATGACCCGGAGGCCGCCCGCTTCGCCACCCGCACCCTGCACCTCGACAAAGGCCGGTTCGTCGAGGCGACCACATGAACGACTTCGATCTGGTCCGGAAGAACCTGTTCCGCAAGCCGCTACGGACGACGCTGCTGATCATCTCGATCTTTATGGCGTTCTTGATCTTCGGCATGCTGGCCAGCTTCAACGTGGCGCTGGAGAATGCCTCGGTGAACGGTGCCGCCAGCAACCGGCTGGTCGTCGCTAACAAGATCAACTTCACCCAGCCCCTACCTATCGCATATGTGAACCGGGTGGCGAGCGTGCCGGGCGTGACGGCGATAAGTCACTACAGCTGGTTCGGGGCCTATTATCAGGACCAGCGTACCAGCCGCTTCGTAGGCTTTGCGGTCGATCCCGACACCTACACCAAGGTCTACGCCGACACGATCAAGATGCCCGAAGCCCAGCGCCTCGCCTTCGTCAAAGAGCGCACCGGCGTGATCGTCGGCAAGTCGCTGGCCGACCAATACGGCTGGAAGCTAGGCCAGACCGTGCCGATCAGTTCCAATATCTGGACTAAGCCAGACGGACGCCGCACCTGGGACATGAAGATTATGGGTATCTTCACCGGCGCCAAACCGACCGATCCTACTGGCGCGCTATACTTCCACTACGACTATCTGAACGAGGTGCGCACGTTTGGCCGCGACACCATCGGCAACATCGCCGTCGTCACATCGTCTCCGGACCTGAACGACAAGGTCGCCAAGACTATCGACGCCGCCTTCGCGAATTCGCCGTTTGAGACCTCGACGGTGGACGAGAAGACCTTCAGCCGGGCATTCATCAAACAGGCTGGCGACCTGAATGTAATCATTACCTTTGTGGTGGCCGCCGCCTTTGCCGCCATCCTGATGATTGTCGGGACGACCCTGGTCTCGGCGGTGCGCGAGCGAACCAAGGAGATCGGCGTCATGAAGACCCTGGGCTTCTCCAGTCCCCGGGTGCTGCGCATGGTGCTGGGCGAGTCTCTGTTGCTCTCCACCCTGGGTGCCGTTCTGGGATTGGGCGTTTCGGCTGTGGTGTTGGGCGGGCTGTCCAAGTCCCCGCTGGCCAGCAATTTCGGTGATCTTTCGATGGCCCCGATCGTGGCCATCTCGGGGATCAGTCTGGCGATTGCGCTTGGCCTGGTGACGGGTGCGATCCCGGCGCTGACGGCGCTCAGGATGAGCATCGTTGATGCTCTGGGTCGGAAGTAGGGGGCGGGAACATGAGCCTGATCAGACAAACCGGATCGGTGATTGCGATCAACGTCCGCTCGATTCCGCAGCGCCTGTGGATGTCGCTGGCTACTGTGGTTTCGATTGCCCTGGTGGTGGCGGTGTTGCTGGCGTTCTTGTCGCTGGCCAATGGCTTCAAGCAGACGCTGAGTGGGTCCGGATCGCCGGATGTCGCCATTGTCTTGCGCGAAGGCTCGTCCGCGGAGCTGAACAGCACCTTGTCCCGCGATCAGGTTGATCTGCTTGCCGCGGCACCGGGCGTACGCATAGGTCCGGACGGTCGCCCGCTGATCTCCGCCGAACTGATGCTGGTCGTCGACGGGATCAAGAAATCCTCGCGAACTAAGGCCAATATGCCTTTGCGCGGGATCGGTCCCAACGGTTTGATCGTACGCAAACAGGTCAAGCTGCGCGAAGGCCGCATGTTCGCCCCCGGCACCAATGAGATCGTTGTCGGCGCCGGCCTGCTGCGCGAATTCGAAGGCTTTGAGATGGGCCGGAGCTTGCGGTTCGGTGCTCAGACCTGGAAGGTAGTCGGCGTGTTCGAGGCGCCCGGCACCGTCTTTGAGTCCGAGCTTTGGGCGGACGCGCCCGTCGTACAGAGCCTATTCCGCAGGGGCACCTCGTTCCAATCTGCCCGTGTCGCGATGACCAGTCCTGAGGCCGTTGCCGCCTTCGTGGCCTATGTCAAAAACGAGCCGCGGCTCAAGCTAGAAGCCAAGAGCGAGCTCGCTTATTTCGCCGGACAGGCGGAGCGCTCTACCGCCCTGATCAGCTACTTCGGTTGGCCGCTAGGGATCATGATGGCGATTGGCGCGACGGCTGGCGCGCTGAACACCATGTACGCTTCAGTTTCGGCACGGGCGGCGGAGATCGCCACGCTTCGGGTCATTGGCTTTTCGGGGTTCTCCGCATTCATGGGCACAATGGTAGAGGCCATTGTACTTTCGGTTCTGGGTGCCCTGCTGGGCACAGCGATCTGTGCTGTCGGATTCAATGGTCTGTCGGCATCAACCCTGGGCGCAGGTTTCACCCAGGTGGCCTTCCGGCTGCAGATTGGGCCCGAGTTGATTCTGCAGGCTGTGATCCTGGCTTTAGTCATCGGTCTGGTTGGCGGGATTTTCCCGGGTGTGCGGGCGGCACGGCAACGTCCACTGCTGGCGCTTTCGGCGTAAACGGCCAGTCGCGCGGGGCCGTCGGCCTGGCGTGTAAGCCCGCGCCCTACATCGGCCCCATGACACCCATAGAACAACGGTCGGTGAGTCCCCCTCGAACTGCGACCCCAAGTGACTCCTTCTGAACGATTGCTCTCGACATCCAAGCAGCCTCAGCAGACCTTGGCGGCAACGAGAAAACGCGAGAGGACGTCCGATGACCAAGATCGAAGTGGTGGAATACACCGATGCGGTCTGCTCGACTGCCTGGGGTGCTGAGCCCTTGCTTCGGAAGCTGCAGTGGCGCTACGGCGAGCAACTGGCGTGGCGCAAGGTGATGGGCGGTCTGATCGGCGATGCGTCCAAGGGCAAGGCGGACTGGGACCGGGTCCGGGCCGCGGAGCCGATGCGCGCCTATTGGAAGCGGGTCTTTCACTGGACCGGCATGCCTTATCCCAACCCCATGCACCTGATGCTGCAATCCACCGACCCGATGGGCCAAGCGGTAAAGGCCGCTGAGCTTCAAGGCCAGGATGTGGCCGACGCCGTTCTGCGCCGGTTCCGCGAGCGTATCTTCGTGTTCGGCATCGGTCCGCAGACTATGGATGAGTTCGAAGCGGCTTGCGTCGGCGTACCCGGGCTCAATGTGGCCCAGTGGCGTCAGGACTTCGCCCGCACCGAGGTCGCCGCCGCCTATCGCGCCGACTGGCAGGAGACCCGCGAGCCGAACGACTGGGTCCGCAACCTCAAGCACGACAGTGTCATGAACGGCGAGCTGAAGCACTCCGAGGGCCATGACCGCTACGCCCTGCCAACCGTGATCTTTCGCGGACCGGGCGGAGAGCACACCGTTGCCGGCTGGGTGTCCTACGAGGAGTATGAGGCTGGCCTCGAAGCCGCCTCGCCCGGCCTCACCGCCAACCCACGGCCCGATCCGACACCCGCACAAGCGATGGCCCGCTTTGGGACGCTCACCGGCCAGGAACTCTCCTTCCTCTGCGGCGAGGGTGCGGCACCGCCAGCCGACGCCGTGACCCACGACTGGGGCGACGGCGTGGTCTATTTCTCGGCGTCGGAAGCCAAAGCGCTGGGCCTGGGCGTCGCCGTCCCTGCCTAAACCGGTGAGGTGGAGAGCTTGCGGCGCTCGGTCGACGCCGCCAGTTCGGCCCAGATGCGGACTTGCAACGCCGTGTCTCCCCTCGCTTCTGCGTCGATCTGGAGCGTGATCAACGCCGCGCGAAGGCGATCATTCTCAGTCTGAAGCGCTGAGAGACGCAGGTCGGTGTCTGTGCCGTCTTCGCCCAGCAGCGTTCTGAGTGCGCCATTTTCCTCGACCAGAATTGCGGCCTGCCGATCCCAGGTCTCAGCCAGGATTCCCAACAAGGCCGCCGAGAGCGATAGGTTGCTGGTGCGCTCCGGGGCCGGAATATCCGGCGCGGCGTTCCTGACCAGCAAGCCGGCCAATTCCAACAGCACATCGGGGACATTCGGCGTCATAGGCGTCCCATCACCTGCAGGATCGCCCGGTCCTGGGCGTTGATCAGCCACCAGGCCGGATAGACCATGATCGGTGCTCGGTTGCCGCCAGACGTAAAGGCCGCAGCCGAGCCGACCCAGATACCCTGGCCCTTCACGCAATTGAACAGGGTCCACCAGTGCAGCGCGGCGGGATCGGCGACGAGGCCGCTGGCGCGCTCCCAGATCCGGACGGCTTGCTCAGGTGGGCAAAGGCCTCCGGCAAGGCCGGTCCGGCCAAAGGTCCAGACCGGCTGCAAGCTCCAGCCCAAATCTTCCAACGGATCGCCCAGATGGGCCATCTCCCAATCCAGCACGCCGTGGATTTCGCCCGCCGGGTCATAGAGGAAGTTGCCGGTCCGGTAGTCGCCATGGACAATGCTAAGCCGCTGGGCAGGTGGTGGCGGATTAGCTCGGAGCCAGCGGATGGCGGCCCGTGTGATTGGCAAAGGACCGGCAGCGTCCTTGTCGATCAGAGCTTCCCAGTGGTCCAACTCACGTCGCCAGCAGCCGTCGAAAGATGGCGTAGGAACGACCGACACCAGGGGTGCCGGATCCGCCGTCGCGATCAGGCCCAGGATCGACCATTTTCGCTCAGCGACGTGGGCGAGCACGGCCTCGACGCTAGCGAACAGCATCTGCGGCGCGGCCTGGAAGCCCGTCAGTTCTTCGGCGATGAAGAAGGGATAGTCGAGCGGGCCGTGGCCTTCCTCAAGCCACAGCATCTGCGGCACCGGCACAGCGGTCTCTGCAAAAGCACGATAGGCCTCGAACTCGACCCGACGTTCGGTGTCGATCAGGCTGGCCGGTGGATCACGACGTAGGATCAGCCGACGCTTACGCGCTTCACCCACTTCCTGCCAACACAACACAAATCGGTACGTCTCGCGCGATGCGCCGCCGGAAATCCGCTCAAGCTGTGAAACAACCACGTCCATCGCGCTGGGCATCTGCGCCGCGATATAGGCCGCGAGGCGAGGCTCCAGCGGGTGGCTCACGTCGCCTCAGATCATCTCGAAGCGCAACGGCAGGCGCTTAGGCCCATTGACGAACACCGCCTCGCTGAGCGCGGGCGTCCCGGCCAGCTCAACCGACTTCAGGCGCGGGATCATCTCCTCCCAGAGGATGCGCATTTCCATCTTGGCCAGGTGCTGGCCAAGGCACAGGTGCGCGCCGTAGCCGAACGCCAAGTGCTTGTTGGGCTTGCGATCGATCTGGAAGGTGTCCGGCGCATCGAACACCGCCTCGTCGCGGTTGCCCGAGGCGTAGCAAAGCATCATCCAGTCATCCTTCTTCATCTGGCGACCGGCGAACTCGACATCTTCCGTGGCTGTCCGCATGAAGGTCTTCACCGGTGTGGTCCAACGGATGCTCTCATCGACCAATCCAGGGATCAGCGACAGATCGGCCTTCAGTTTTTTGAACTCGCGGGGATTTTCGGCCAGAGCCCACATGGCACCGCCCGTAGACGAGGAGGTGGTGTCGTGCCCGGCGGCGGCCACGATGATATAGTAGCTCATCGCCTCCAGGTCGCTGATCGGCTGGCCGTCGATCATACTGTTGGCGATCAATGAGGCGAGGTCGTCAGTGGGATTCTTGCGGCGATCCTCAGACAGTGCGCGGAAATAGTTCGAGAAATCGACGATCACGCCGAAATCGATCGGTTGGTCGGCGGGCTTATCCGAGGAGTTCTCGCCTGCTCGACCCAGCTCGGGATCGGTGGCCCCGAACAGCTCCTGGGTCAGTTTCAGCATCCGGGGCTCATCGCTCTCGGGCACGCCCAGGATCGTCATGATCACGTGCAGGGGGAAGTGCAGCGCCACCTCGTTGACGAAGTCGCAGGTCCCACCCATCGCCGCCATCTTGTCTACCGCTGCGCGGGCGATCACCCTGATCCGCCCCTCGAGCCCTTTGAGGTTCTGCGGCATGAACCAGCCCTGGGTCAGGGCGCGGTACTTTGGATGATCCGGCGCGTCCATCTGGACCAGGGTCCGCAGCAGATGCGGGCTGCCGCCCATCATGCCGCGGACCCGCTGATCCATCGCCTTGGTCGTCAGCGTCGGCGAACGGTCGCCGGAATGGAACAGGTCGTTTTGGCGGCTGATCTCCAGAATGTCGGCGTGTTTGGTCACCACCCAGAACGGGTCTACGCCATCGATCTCAGCCATGCCCAGGGGCTGGTTCTTGCGAAGCCAGCGATAGGTTTCCATCACCGTGCCGTCGGCGTAGGCGGATGGCAGGGCTAGGCTGTCGGCCAGCTTCTGCGGAATGCGGCTGTCCGCGGCGGTCAATGTGGTCATACGCTTTAAGCCTCCCTCTGACGCAAGGTCATGCGGGACGGACACTCCTGTTTGCACTTATCTGAAGCGGAGTTGATACGCCCAACGCGACGGCCCGCAAGTGTGACCGCGCGTCAACCGAGGAAGACGCTCCCATGCTGACCAAAGGCGACGACTATCCGATCCATCAGACCCCCGAGCCGATCGCCTATTCGGGCTCGGATCGCAACTTCTATGACCGTTATTTCTTCAACGCCTATGCGCCGGACGGCAGTGCTTTCGCGGCGATTGCCTTCGGGGTCTATCCGGCGCTGAACGTGGCCGACGCGCACATCGCCATCGTCAAGGACGGCAAGGAGCGGTGCCTGCACGCCTCGCGCATCTTAGGGATGGAGCGGTTGGACCTGAAGGTTGGCCCTATCGCTATCGAGATCCTGGAGCCTTTGCAGAAGCTGAAAGTCACCATCGCCAAGACCGAGGGGATCGCCGGAGAAATTACCTTTGAGGGCCGCGCGTTCCCGATTGAGGAGCCCCGGTTCGTACGCCGCAACGGCCCGCGCCTCTTCATGGACTACACCCGCCTCACCCAGAATGTGCGCGCCTCGGGCTGGCTTGATGTGGACGGAGAACGGATCGAGCTGTTGGGCTGGGTCGGCACCCGAGACCGCTCCTGGGGCATCCGCCCAGTGGGCGCGCCAGACCCGCAGCAGACGCCAGGCGGTGTGATTTCCGGCTTCTTCTGGCAGTGGGCACCACTAAATTTTGCGGACACCTCGGTCTATTTCCACATCAATGCCGATATCGACGGCAAGGCCTGGAACACCCGCGCGGTGATCCTGCCCGATGGTGCTGGGCCTGAGGGCGGCTTCCACTCCGACGCACCGCGCATGGAGGTCGAACTGATCCCCGGAACCCGTCACGCCAAGTCCGGCGTTCTGACCATCCCCTTGGACCAGGGCGAGGCGGTGGTCAGGATTGAACCTGGTGCCAACTTCCTAATGCGCGGGATTGGCTATGGCGGCGCTTGGCGGCATGGCTCGCTCAAGGGTGAGCTGGCCGTTGAGCGCGAAGACATCGACTGCGTCAACTTCGACCCTGCAGACCCGATGAACCTGCACATTCAGGCGATCAGCAAGGTCACGCTCAGCCAACCAGGGCGCGATACCCAAGTCGGGATCGGCGTGTTCGAACAGTTGATCGCCGGTCCCTATCGACCCTTAGGACTCTAGGTTCCAGCGACAGTCAGCGCCTGTTCTAAGTCGGCCAGGATGTCGTCGATGTGCTCGATGCCGATAGAAAGGCGCACATAGCCCGGTGTGACGCCGGTCGCCGCCTGTTCGTCAGCCGTAAGCTGGGAGTGCGTGGTCGAGGCGGGGTGGATGGCCAGGCTGCGCGCATCGCCAATGTTGGCCACGTGATAGAATAGCTTCAGCGCATTGATGAACCTCCGGCCTGCCTCCACGCCGCCGGCCAGTTCAAAGCCGACCAAGCCGCCTTGACCGCCGCTCAGGTAGGTTTCTGCCCGGGCCTTGGCGACGCCGGACTGTTGCGAGGGATGGATGACGCGGGTGACCCCGACCCGGCTCGCTAGATGCTGAGCAACGGCTTCGGCATTGGCACAATGGCGCGGCATGCGCAGGGCCAAGGTCTCGATCCCCTGAATGATCTGGAACGCATTGAACGGCGACAACGCCGCGCCCAGGTCGCGCAACAGGATCACCCGGGCGCGCAGGATATAGGCAATGGGGCCCAGCGGTTTGACCGCCTGCGTCCAGACAGCCCCGTGGTAGGACGGGTCAGGGCTGTTGAGTAGCGGCTGGCGCTCCGGCCACGCCTCCCAGTTGAAGTTGCCGCTGTCGATAATGATCCCGCCAATCGAAGTCCCGTGGCCGCCCAGGTATTTGGTGGCCGAATAGACGATGATTGCTGCACCATGATCGAAAGGCTGGCACAGCAACGGCGCGGCCGTATTGTCCATGATCAGCGGGACGCCCAGCTCACGCCCGATAGCCGCCACTTCGGCGATCGGGAACACCTCCAACTTCGGATTGGGCAGTGTCTCGGCATAATAGGCCCGGGTCCGCGCGTCCGTCGCCCGACGGAAGGCTTCGGGGTCGGCGGGATCAACGAACCGCACCTCGATCCCCTGGTCTTTCAGCGTATTGGCGAATAGGTTCCAGGTTCCGCCATACAGCGCCGTGGAGCTGACGATATTGTCGCCCGCCCGGGCCAAGTTCTGCACAGCGAACGCGGACGCCGCTTGACCTGACGCCACGGCAAGGGCTCCGACCCCGCCCTCGAGTGCCGCGACGCGCTTTTCCAGCACATCGGTCGTGGGGTTCATGATCCGCGTATAGATGTTGCCCAACTCCGACAGCGAGAACAGCGCCGCCGCGTGGTCCGCATCTCGGAACTGATACGACGTTGTCTGGTGGATCGGCACCGCTACTGAGCCGGTCGTCGGATCGGCCCGCCAGCCAGCATGCACAACAAGGGTTTCGGGGCGCATCGGGGTTTCGGTCATGTTCGTACCTTCCCAGGACGCTGCGGTCGCCGCCGCAGTTCGTCAGTCTTCTAGCGCAAACGTGCCTTGGCGAAAGGCACCAGACTGTAGGAACAGGTGCTGTTCGTTCATGGCGATGGGCTGGTACGAGAGTTAGGAATGGGCAGGGTCTCTGTACGCTCGCGCCATGCGTTCCGCTGCCCAAGCGGGTGCTCCGGGTACCGGAAGGACAAAGGTGATCAAAACTCGATCCTCTCGTTCGTCCACCGCCTCCGGGTCCGCTGGAAGCCGCGCTTTGTAGAGCGCGGGCCCTAGAGCACGACCGAAGGCCCGGCCAGGCGCCTGCGCCGCAATCCTATAGGATCGGATTCGCCCCTCTCGGTCACGACGCATGTGCAGCTCTACCCACCCGCACTGCCCCCGCGCCTGTGCGAGGGCCGGATAGATCGGCCGCGGCGTCACCGCGAACTTCGTTTCGGTCGGCTTGGTCAGATATTCGGGCGGCTCAGATGTGAATTCGGGCGGCCAAGCGCGCCTAAGTATGGGCGCGAATGCAAATCGGATAATCTGGTCCCATGCTGCGATGGCTACCATTGCCGCCAGCATTGAAAGCGGGATCGCCAGCCATGAGAAGCGGCCAAACAACTGGCTTCCGATCAGGCAAAAATAAAGGCTGAGAACGCCGTAAGCCCAGGAATACGCACTTGCTGCGTGTTTCCTGACGGGTCGCCATCCCTCGAGGTTACCCTCGCCCGTCAAAGCCCAGACCCCCGTACCGATACACCCAAGACGTGCGCTTTGCCCTCAGCCGTCAAGAGTGGAAACCCTTAATGCGGCGTCCCATTGCCGAACACGTGGACTAGGCGTGCAGCGGCGGGCAGCATCAAGGCGCCCAGCAGCGAGGGGAATATGAACAGGATCAGGGGTAGCGTCAGCTTGGCCGACAGCCCCAGCGCCTTCTCCTCCGCCCGCAGCATGCGTTTGGAGCGCATGTCCGCGGAGAATACCGAAAGGGTCTCGCCCAGGCTGGTGCCCATCTCCTCGGCCTGACGGAGCATGGTGGCCAGCTGGCGCGCATCGTCGATGCCCAATCGGTCAGCGAAGGCGGTCCACGCGTCCTTGCGGGCGCGACCGGCGCGCAGTTCTAGGACCAGGAACCGCAAATGGACGGTCAAGGTCGGATAGCGGCGCTCAAGCTCCTCCGTTACACGGCCCACGGCCGCATCCAGAGACAGGCCCGCCTCAACCGAGGCGACCAGCAGATCGAGCAGGTCAGGGAAGCCGTCGGCATACTCCTGCTCACGCTTAGATTTGCGACTCTTCAGAACGGAGTCAGGGCCATACAAAGCGAGAAGCGATACACCCACCGCCAGCCCCAGCGCGCCTATGTTGCCACCCTTGTGGCCGATCATTCCAGGTAGGATGAGCATCACCCCCAAGGTCGCGACCGCCAGAGCCACGGCCTTGACGCCTAAGAAAATCACCGGCGCCTCGCGGCTGTAGAAGCCGGCCTGCATCAAGCGCGAGCGCAGCACCGAGACCTTCTCAGGGTCATTGACCGCGCTCTGCTGGCCTAGTTTGCGAACGGCACCGAGTAGCCGCCCAGCCAGCGCCCCGCCGGTGGGCTCGGCAAAGCCGCCTCTGCTTACCGTTCCTGCACCGGACAGCCGATCACGGCGTTGCGCGCGAACCCGGATCTCGCCAAGCCCAATGAGGCCCAGGCCGCCGATGGCACCCACCGTGAGAAACAATCCGACCAGATAGATGAGGGTGTCGAGAGGCATGTTGTTACAGCCGCATATCAATCATGCGCCGCATGATCATGTTACCGAGGAAGACCCAGAACCCGAGGCCGGCCAGCCCATACTTCACCATCGGCTCATTGATCACGTCACCATAGAACTTGGGCGAGATCACCACGATCAAGGTGATGGCCAGGAAAGGTGCCGCTGTCAGGATGGTGGCCGAGGCGCGGCCTTCCGAAGATGCGGCGCGGATTTTCAACCGCATCTTGTGCCGCTCGCGCACGGTGTTGGCGTTGAGCTTGAGGAGACCGGTCAGATTGCCACCGGTCTTTTCCTGCAGGCGCACTGTGGCCGCGAACAGGTCAACGTCAGGGTGCTGGCACCGCTCTGACATCCGTTCCACCGCTTGTTCCAGCGTCGCACCATAGGCAATCTCGTCGGCGGCCATACCGAACTCTGTACCGATGGGGTCGCTCATTTCACGGCCCACCAGATGGACGGCGGCAGGCACCGGGTGGCCGGCCTCCAGGGACCGCACGATGATGTCGAGGGCCTGGGGTAGCTGTTGGCCCAGAGCCGCTGAACGCTTACCGGCCTTGAACTTCAAGAGGCCCAGCGGCGCGATGACGCCACCAAGCAGGGCACCGCCAACCAGCCCAATCGGGCTTCGGGTCAGGACGAATCCGCCCACAGCCCCAATCAATGTGGCAGCGGCTAGATAAACCAACCACTTGCGTTGATCATAGCTCAGGCCGGAGGCGATGATCAGGTCGGAGAGCCAGCGCAGTCGCTCGCTGCGGCCGCCGGTGGCGGTCAGGCCCCGCCGCTTGCGCAACTCGACCACCAGGGCCGAGATACCTTCGATCCGCTCACCAATCTTCAGCCGCTGGTTCAGTCGCCGCTTCTGTGTGGCCACCGTGAATACGCCCGCCAGGCCTTGAACCCCCGCGAACACCGCTGCGGCGATCATCACCATCACGATCATCTTGGCGTCGATGGTGAACCCGAACATCAGAGCACCCGGCTGGGGTCGAAGTTGGCGGTGTCATAGGGAATGCCGCGGCGGATCATCTCGTTCAGGCAGCGCGGACGCAGGCCTGTGGCGCGGAACTCGCCGAAGACCCGGCCCTCCTCGTCCGTATGGGTGCGGTTGAAGACAAAGATGTCCTGCATCTGCACGACCGAGCCCTCCATGCCGACGATCTCGGTGACGTGCGTGACTTTCCGCTGGCCGTCGGACAGGCGCATCACCTGCACCACCAGTCCCACAGCTGCCGCGATCTGGAAGCGCACTGCCTCCGGGCCGATGTTCAGCCCGCCCATGGCCACCATCTGCTCCAGGCGGCTGACCGCCTCGCGCGGATTGTTAGAGTGGATTGTCGCCATCGAGCCTTCGTGGCCGGTATTCATGGCCTGCAGCATGTCGAAGGCTTCTTCAGATCGCACCTCGCCCAGGATCACTCGGTCGGGGCGCATCCGAAGGGCGTTCTTGACCAGTTCGCGTTGGCGGATTTCGCCCTTACCTTCGATGTTCGGTGGGCGGGTCTCCAAGCGCACGACGTGCGGCTGCTGAAGCTGCAGCTCAGCCGCGTCCTCGATGGTGATCAAGCGCTCGCCCACGCTAATCGCTGCGGAGAGCGCATTCAGCAGCGTGGTCTTGCCCGAGCCGGTACCGCCGGAGATCACAGTGGAAACCCGGCTACGCACCGCGCCGTAAAGAAAGTCCGACATCGACTGGGTCATGGCCCCGAACTCGACCAGTTTTTCCAGCGTCAGCGGCTTCTTGGAGAATTTCCGGATCGAGACCGAACAGCCGTCGATGGCGACCGGTGGAATGGCGGCATTCACCCGGCTGCCATCGGGCAGGCGGGCGTCGACCATCGGCTGACTCTCATCGATCCGTCGGCCCACAGTGGCGACGATCCGGTTGACGATCCGCAAGAGATGGTCGTTGTCCCGGAAGTGGATCGGCGTCAGTTCCAGCTCACCGCGCCGCTCCACATAGACCTGGAACGGACCGTTGATCAGGATATCGTTGATCGAGTCGTCCTTGAGCAACGGCTCAATCGGTCCTAGCCCAACCATCTCGTCGTAGATCGAGGCGCCTAACGCCTCCAATTCCTTAGTGTTCAGCGCCATGCGTTCAGCACGGGCGAACTCGGTGACTTGGCCCAGGACCTGGCGGCGGAGTTCGACCTCCTCCAGCTTATCCAGCTTGGCCAGGTCCAGTTCGTCGATCAGCTTGGCGTGCAGACGCAGGCGTAGGTCCAGAGTGGCGTCTCGCGCCGCCGTGGTTTTGGTGCGGGGTTGAACCTTGGCGGCGGCAACCGGCTCGGGTCGCTGGGCCGAGGCTGCCGTTGAAGGTTGGATCGGTGGCGGGATGGGTTGTGGGGCCGCGCGGGCCAGGCTGAATCGGCCCATCACGCGGCCCGGATCGTGCTGGAGGCGCGCGCAGGCTGGGCCGCCAGGCGCGCGACCAACCCCTGTACGTCCTTGACGATCTTAGACTTCGGTCGGTGCTGGGCAATCGGTCCGCCCAAATTGACCGAGGCGGCGGCGGCCTCCCAGTCAGAGCTGATCCCTGCCTCGGCCTTGCATTTCAGGGCCTTCTCGGCCTCCGCCATCGACGGCGCAGGCCCGAATACCCGGCTGGCCAGGCGATTGAGGATGATCCGGGGCCGCTGGCTACTGGCCAGTCCTTCCTCAATCTCGTCCGAGTAGGCTCGTGCCGCCAGGAGAGCCGGGACCGTCAGCTCCGAAACAACCAACACCTCGTCGCAACCCGATAGGGCCTCCAGGGTCCAGGATCTGCGGTGGCGGGGCATATCCAGAATCACCCAATCGTAGACCTCGCAGGCCACCTCAAGCATCCGCAGCACCACCTCGCGCCCGACCGTCTCGAACGCGCCCGGGTCGCGAACCCCTGCCATCAGGTCGAGACCCTTAGACACGGGGGTAACAAAGGCCTGAAGCATCGCCGCATCGATCCGGTCGGCGGCGGCACCATAGTCGGCCAAGCGCATGGTTGGCGCTGCGCCCAGATAGGCCGCGCATGCACCGTCCGCGAGGTTTAGGTCCACCAGACAGACGCTGCGGTCGCGGTTGCTCTTGGCGGCCAGATCGTGCGCGATCTCAACCGCCAACGTGGTCGCTCCAGAGCCACCCACCGCTCCGGACACCGCCCAGCATCGCGAGCCTCCTGCACCGGCCACGGTAGCGGCGAGCGGTGCGGCCTGTGCCAACAACGCGCCCACCTCAGCGGCAAACTGCTGCGCGGTGTACGGGGTTTCCAGAATGTCGGCGGCGTCCAAGCGCATCAGGTTGCGCACCAGGCCAGCGGGTAGATTGGTGCCAGTCATCAGTACCGGCGGGCAAGGCTGGAGGCTCGAGAGCGCCATCATCGTCTGAGCTAAAGCGGGCGGCTCCCAGGCGTCGCCGTCAATCAGGATCAGGTCAAATGCGGCCAGCGGCAGGCTATCCAACTGGCGGATCGACCCCAGTTCGACCGCCGCGCCCTTTAGCGGGCCGTCTATCAGCGCTCCGAACGTCGCACCCAAGGCCAGGATGCGGCGACCGTTCAATGGCGGGCTTGCGGACGCAGACTTCAGACGCAGCATTCGCACTCACTTCTTCACAGGCGGCGCGTCGAGCGCGGCAATCGGGCCGGGCACAAGGCCATTGCCGCCAAACGGCTTGTCGTGCGGCTTGCCTCTGAGGAACAGGTCAGCTTTCGACGGCTCCTTGCCTGGCAGACTGTCGATCGGCGCGATCTGGCGGTCGGTAGGGGTGGCCAATCGAGGCGTAACAATGATCAGCAGTTCACTCTCGGAGCGCTTGAACCGCGCGGACCGGAAAAGGGCACCTAACACCGGCACATCGCCCAGCCAAGGGGTCTGTGAGACGCTGTTCTGGTAGTTGTTCTGGAACAGACCGGCCATGGCGAAACTGTCGCCGGGCTTAAGTTCCAGCGTGGTTGACGCCCGGCGCACCGTCAGGGCGGGAATGTTCAAGCCGTTGACCGTAACCGCGTTGTTAGGGTCGAGCTGACTGACCTCAGGGGCGACCTCCATACGGATCCAACCATTGTCCTGAACCTTGGGCAGGAAGTTCAGCTTCACACCATAGGGGCGGAATTCAACAGTGATGCCGTCCCGCGTAGGGACTGGGAACGGAAACTCTCCACCCGCCAGGAAACTGGCCTTCTCACCAGAGATGGCGACCAGATTGGGCTTGGCCAGGGTCCGGACAATGCCCTTTTCCTCCAGCGCCTGGATCTGCGTGTCGAGGCGGGTGCTGCCTGAGGCGTCGCGGGTCGATAGCAAGCTCGCCGGCGACGACGGCCCGATCAGGCCCGTGCCGGACAGTACCGCGAACGAACCGTTGGCCAGGTTGAAGTTGACCCCCATGTCCTGCATCGCATTTCGACTGGCCTCGAGAATGCGGACCTCGAGTATTACCTGCTGCGAAGCGCGCACAGTGATCCGCGAAATGATCGATTCCGGCGCGTATTTTTCGGCGATCTTCTCGGCACCCGATTGTACGCCGGTGGTGGATACGTCCCCCGCCAGCATCAGGACTTCGCCAAGATTGCGTACCTTCAGCGGCTCGCCCGGGAAGGCGGCGCTGAGGTCTTGCTGCAGGCCGTCGCTGTCGTAGCCGACCCGGATGTCGATCACCTCCTGCAGCCGCCCACCGGACCCGTAGACCAACAGATTGGTCGAGCCGAATTCGATGCCTTGCACATAGAAACTGGAGTCTGACGTCGCCGTGATCTTGGCGATATCCGGCTGGGCGATGACGATTTTGGAGGCTGGACCAGGTAGTCTGAACGACAGCGACTTATCGCGTGGCACATGGATGGTCCGGCGCAGCACGGGCTCGCTGGTCAGCGTCTGAGCCTTGAGCGTCGTTACCGGCACCAGCATCGCAGCGCTCGCTGTGAGCAACAGAACGGCGCTGAGCGCGGTGCGGGAAATCTGATTTAGACTGGCCATGATCTACCCAATCGCGCCGAGAGCGGCGGAGCCCGCGAAGGGATTAGCGGCACCAGCGGCCCCACCGACCGCAGGCGCGACAGGCGCTGTGGACGCCGCCCCGCCCCGCGGCGTACGACCGCGGCCGCCGCCACGTTTAGAGGGTTCACCCTCAACGATCAGAATGGCCGAGTAAGTCCGCGCGCTACCGCGAGAGGCCACGCGACCGGGGAGGGTGCTGCGAGCCCCGCTACCGCCTAAAAGGAAGTCGCCGGTGCGCATCGGACCGGCCTCCGCAATGGTCACTTCGCCATTCTTGCGTAGGGCCAAAGAGAGCGTGCCCAGCGTTGCAGCGACCGCCAGCTTCTGGGAGTCCTCGATCGTGACTTCCAAAGTGGCGGTGTTGGGGTCTTCGGGCTTGTTGGAGGTCGGGTCGCTGTTCAGGTCCTGGCCGAGCACCCGGGCGTTCTGAACCACCACATAGGAAATATAGCTGCGTTGCGGGCCGTCCGGCGTCAGGTCACGTATCAGGACGACGTCGACATGATCACCCGGTAGGGCGTGGCCACCGACGCCCGTCGCGTCGTTGATCTTCACCGCATAGGCACGAAAGCCGGGCGCCACGGACGCCGAGATGGAGGGCCGTTCGCCAGGCCCTGAAATCTTGGTCGCCAGAATTGCCTCCCGCTGAGACAAGGAGACCAGGGCTACCGGCGGCGCGCCGCGATCCGCCGCCAGGGCTGCCGCTACCGTGTTGAAGGCACCTTCCGGCACCGCATTGGTGGGCACCTTGATCACTGTCAGCATACCGGCCTCGAGCTTCTCGCCATACTTCACGGCGCGGGAGGCGACGACCACGGGCACGCCCTCGACGACACGGGCCGCCGCGGGGTTCTTGGCTTGGGCCGCATTCGGCAACGCGATCTTGGCCACGAACAATGCGCCAAGGCCGAGCACCGCGGAGGCGCCTAGGCTAGCTATGGTTACGAGCCGCATCTGATGATCCGCCGGGAAAGCCTTGTTTGGTCTCTGGACGTTAGCCAACCGCGCCTTGCAGTATCGCCAACAAGTAGAGTGAACGTGGCGGTAGGCATGTGCCCGCCAGGGCGCTATCTGCTGGTCTGGGTCGATCCTTACTGATGCGACCTAAGCGCTTGCGAGGACGGATATGAAGGTACGGCGACTGGGAAATTCCGGGCTTAAGGTCAGCGTGGTTGGTTTGGGCTGTAACAACTTCGGGATGCGTATCGACGAGGCCCAGACCCAGGGCGTCGTAGATGCGGCGATCGACGCCGGAATCACCTTGTTCGACACCGCCGATATCTACGGCGGGACCAAGTCGGAAGCGTTTCTGGGCAAGGCTCTGGGTAAGCGGCGCCACGACATTATCCTTGCCACCAAGTTCGGGATGCAGATCGGTCCCGACCCCAAGAAGCGCGGCGGCTCTCGGCGCTGGATCATGACCGCCGTTGAGGACAGCCTGCGCCGCCTGGGCACTGATTACATCGATCTCTATCAGCATCACCAACCCGATCCGGACACGCCGGTGGATGAGACCTTGCGGGCACTGGATGACTTGGTGACCCAGGGCAAGGTTCGTTACCTAGGCAACTCCAACTACACCGGCTGGCAGATTGCAGACGCTGACTGGATAAGCGCTGGCCGCACCCGTTTCGTCTCGGCGCAGAATCTCTATTCGCTATTGGAGCGAGGTGTAGAGGCCGAGGTGCTGCCAGCCTGCGATCACTTCGGCCTAGGCTTCTTGCCATTCTTCCCGCTGGCGTCCGGTCTGCTCTCCGGCAAGTACAGACGCGGCGTCGCGCCGCCCGAGGGTACCCGGCTGGCCGCCTGGGGCGCACGCGGTGCCCAGGCCATGAACGACGCCAATTTCGATCGGGTCGAGGCATTGGAGGCGTGGGCAGCCGAACGTGGCCACACCCTCCTGGAGTTGGCCTTCGCCTGGCTCCTGGGCCACGGCGCGGTCTCCTCAGTCATCGCCGGCGCGACCACGGCCGAGCAAGTCCGTACCAACGCCGCCACCGCTGACTGGTCGCTAACCCCTGACGAGGTGGCCGAGGTCGGCAAGCTGGTGGGTTGATATGTACGATCTGCTGAAAGGCCTACGCGTCGTTGAAGGTTCGGCCTTCGTCGCAGCGCCCACCTGTGGGCTCTACCTCGCGCAGATGGGGGCCGAGGTGATCCGATTCGACAACATCGGCGGTGGCCCAGACTTCCGCCGCTGGCCGCTCGCAGATAATGGCTCCAGCCTCTATTGGGAGGGTCTGAACAAGGGCAAGAAGTCGGTCGCTCTGGATCTGACAGGCTCCGCAGGACGCGAGATTGCCCAGCGGCTGGCCGCCGCGCCCGGCGACGACGCCGGACTGTTCGTCACCAACTTCCCAGTGGACGGCTTCCTCTCCTACGAGAAATTGAGCGCGCTCCGCTCTGACCTGATCTGCGTGCGGGTGATGGGCTGGGCCGACGGCTCGCAAGGCATGGACTACACGATCAACTCCGCGTTGGGCCTGCCGCTGATGACCGGCCCTGCAGACGATGATCGGCCAGTGAACCATGTGTTGGCGGCGTGGGACCTACTGACCGGTGCCTATTGCGCCTTCACCCTGGTCTCGGCGCTGCTGGCGCGGCATCGCGGCGGCGGTGGGCGCGAGATTCGTGCGCCGTTGTCGGACATCGGGGCGGCCAGCATGGCCAATATGGGCTTCACGGCGGAGGCGATGCTGACCGGCCATCAACGCCCGCGCATGGGCAACGACGTGTTCGGCGCCTTCGGTCGCGACTTCACCACCCGCGACGGGGTCAAGCTGATGCTGCTTGCCATCACCCCCAAACAATGGAGCAAGGCGCTGGAGGCGCTAGACCTAGGTGGCGCTGTGGCCGCCGTCGAAGCCGAGATGGGCATCTCCTTCGCTACAGACGAGGGCCTGCGGTTCAGCCACCGCGCGCGGCTCTATCCGCTTTTCGAGCGCGCTTTCGCCGCCAAAGACGCCGCCGCCCTAACGCCGGCCTTCGATGCTGGAGGTGTCACCTGGGGCAGCTACCAGACCTTGGAGGCGGCGATGCAGGATACCCGGCTCTACAAAGACAATCCGGTCTTTGAAGCGGTGAGGCACCCCTCCGGCTTAATCTATCCAGCCCCCGGGGCCATGGGCACAATCCCGCAGGACCAGCGGGGACCGGTCTTGCCCGCACCACAGCTCGGCCAGCACACAGACGAGGTGCTCGCCGAAGTGCTAGGCCTGAGCAGCCGCGAGATCGGTAAATTGCATGACGCGGGCGTGGTTGCGGGTCCAGCGGCGTGAGATTGGCGGCCTTGATCCTTGCGGTGATCATGGTCGCGGCGGCTCCCGCAGTGTTTGCCGCCGACGCCTACAAGGTGCCGCGGACGCCGGATGGACAGCCTGACCTTCAGGGCGTTTGGAACACCCATTTCATCCTGCCCCTGGAGGCCCCAGCAACGGACGCGCCGCCCCTGGTGTTACCGCAAGCTGAGGCCAAGGCCTATGCGCTGAAGCTGGGTGCGGATGTGCGCGCATTGAAGGCCTTCGAGCAGGACCCGGAGGTGGCGGAGCTAAGCCACTCGTCGGCAGCGGCGGGACTTGGCGTCGTCCGGGGCGAGCGGCGCACCCGCCAGCTGGTGCAGCCGGCCAATGGCCGACTTCCGGTAACGCCCGCAGCGCGCGACCGCATCACGTTTGTCGAGACGATGCTCCGCAAAAACAGCGAACCGCCGCTGCCGACCGATGGTCCGGAACAGCGCCCAAACTGGGAGCGCTGCATTGTCGGCCAAGGTCAACCGCCGATCACCATCGTCACCGAAATCAACCCCCGTCAAATCCTGCAGACCCGAGAAGCGGTGGTGATCCTGACCGAATATGGGCCGGACCTACGGATCATTCCCTTCGGGGCCAGACATGGAGGCGTCGCTCAGAGGTCGGCGCTCGGCGACTCCAGCGCCCGCTGGGAGGGCGAGACCCTGGTGATCGAGACCATAAACCTGCCGGGGCGTGACACGATCAGGCCCTTCCCGACATTATTAGTCCCGGCCCGGGCTACCGTGATCGAGCGTTACCGGCGGCTCTCTGAAACGGAACTACTCTACCAGTACACGGTGGTCGATCCGCTGACCTATACGGCCCCATGGCTGGCGGAATACACCCTGTCTCAGAGCGAAAACTCCCTTTACGAGTTCGCCTGCCACGAGGGGAACTATTCGCTACGGAACATTCTGGCCGGCGCGCGGCAGCGCGAGCAAGATCAAGCTGCGACCCGCTGAAGCCTCCGCGAACCGCCGTCAGATCTTAGGTCTAATCGTCGGCATCCCGCAGATCCGCGTCGGCAACATTTTCTTGCGTCGAAGTGTGGCCCACGGCACCCGTTTCCGAGGCCGAGACCAGGGTCGCGCCCGCAGGCTCGACTTCCCCGCGCTTGGCGGCTTCCTTGGCCCTCTTGTCAGCCGCTTTTCGGACAATAGCATCCAGTTCCATCTGGGTGGATAGGCCCAGGGTCACCGGATCGACCGGCTTGAGGTTGGCTGAGTTCCAGTGCGTGCGATCACGAACCTGATCGATGGTCGCCTTGGTGGTGCCCAACAAGCGGGCGACCTGACTGTCGGCGACTTCGGGGTGGTTGCGGATGAACCAGGCGATGGCGTCCGGTCGGTCCTGACGACGCGACACCGGCGTATAGCGCGGCGCTTTTTTCACAGGCTTCAGCAGCTCGGCGTGACGGCTCTTCTGAGCCTTCATCCGGTATTTTTCGCTCTTTTCGGCGGCGTCCAGCTCGTCACGGCTCAGCTGGCCATTAGCGATAGGGTCTGCGCCGCGAATATCGCGGGCAACCTCTCCATCGGCGATGCCCTTGACCTCAAGCGGGTGCAATTCACAGAAATCAGCAATTTGGTCGAACGTCAGCGAGGTATTGTCGACCAGCCAAACGGCAGTGGCCTTAGGCATCAGGATGTTTGTCATGGCGCGTGTTCGCAGAGTCCCGGAAACGAAGGCGCCCGGCCTTTCGGCCGGGCGGTGAGGTTTTACCTATAGGACAGCTCGCGCCGAGTGAAAACGATCTTCTGTCGGTTTGGGCTCAGAAGCCGTAGATCCAGGCGTCAGTAAGGGTCGACAGCTGCACTCCGACCAAGATCACCTGATCGCCCGCGCCCAGAGTAATCACCGTGTCCGACCCCACCTGCGCCACCGAATAGGTGTTGCCGGGGTCCAGTTGCACACGGTCGCCTTCGGCGAAGTTGAAGTCCAAGATGCGGTCAATGCCTGACCCTGTAAAACTGTGGAAGATGTCGGCACCCGCGCCACCGCTCATGGTATCGGAGCCTAGGTCTCCGGATACGAAATCCGCCCCGCTGCCGCCACTCAGCACATCATCGCCCTGGCCGCCGCGGACGGTGTCAGCTCCGGCACCGCCCTCCAGCGTATCATTGCCCAGATTGCCGTAGACGAGGTCTGAGCCGCCGTCGCCAAACAGCATGTCGTTGTCTTTGCCGCCCACGACCCAGTCATCGCCGTCGCCGCCTGATGCGGTGTCGTTACCGGTATTGCCGTTGATGTCGTCGAAGTTATCGCCGCCCACGATGGTGTCGTTGCCATCCTCGCCGCGCAGGTAGCTGCTGCCCGAGCCGCCATCTATCGTATCGTTGCCCGCACCGCCGAAGATGCGGTCCGCCCCCGAGTTACCGCTGAGGCTGTTGTCCAGGGCATTGCCGTTCAGGGTATCTGCCCCAAATCCACCCACCGCATTCTCGATTTTTGCGCCCTGGGCCACGGCGACGTTGCCGATCAGGCCACCGACGTTGGAGAAAAAGCCCTCGCGAAGATCGATCAGCTGCGCCTGCGAGTATCCCGAGAAATCGAAGGTGTCTCGCCCGCTGGCGTCCCAAACGGCAAAGATCAATCGGGACGAACTGTTGGCCGCAGAAAACCACGCGCGATCCGCATTGGAGTTGAACCCGTAGGTGGTGTCGCCTGTCCGCGTAGACGTGTTGGCACCATACTCGATCTGTGCGGCTCGAATGTCGTCCAACAATGGGACGGAGGAGTAACTTCCTCGGAAATTTCCGCCCGTGTTACTCTCCGAAAAGTAGCTCATCACCGTGTACTGGCGGGAATCCTCATTGTATTCGGCGTCTTGCTGGTAGCTGATGCTGGAGCTCGCGCTGGCATTGTAGTTACCAGGGTGCGCCAAGCCGATGGCGTGTCCGATCTCGTGGACCAGAACCTGTCCGCCGAAGTTTCCCATGGAAGGAAAGGCGTTGGACCCGGAGCCGATGTTGACCCAGACATCCCCGGCCGAGCTGCTATGGCTTGCGTTACCAGGGTAATTGGCGAAGGCCGAAGATCCGGCTTGGCCCCCCGAATAGTTGCTGAACAGGATGGTGGCGCTGTCGCTATAGGCCGCATCCGTATCGCTGCCTGAGCCGACGCGGATGAATGTGATGTTGGCAGCATCGGACCAGGCCTGCAGCGCCTGTTCGGCCTGATTGATCTGTGTGGCGTTGAACCGCTGAAACCCCGTCGTGTCCGTAGGCATCCGCAAGGGTTCGAAAGCGCGGAAGCCGTAAGTCACCGTGTAAGCTGCGCCTGCGACGCCACCCCAACCCGGTGCCGGGGCCAGGGTATCGGGATTGAAGCCGGTTAGCTGCAGGCCGGCGCGATCAACCGTGAAACTAGCCTTACCGTTGGTGGCGATCCCGACGCGTTCGTCTGCGTTCAGGTAGGCTAGCGGGGCGATTTCACCCCCGTCGATTATCAATTCGCGTACGGCACCCGTGCAGAGGGGGCAACAGCACGGCGTTGCGGCATCTAGATTTTCGAATGCGCGTTGCGAAAACAGGATCCCGTCCGCGCTGGCGGAGGTGTCTGCGGCGGCGCTCTGTAGGGCGTCTGTCGACATCATGACACTCGGTTTTCGCCAACCCCGGAACGAGTCTTAGGAGAAGGCCGTAAATCGTACAAGGTGGCCCAGGTTCGCCTGCCCCCAGCTCGAGGTGCAAAAACGGTGCCGGACGGCCAATGCATCAATTACGGACGGCGCGCACATTCGGTTGTCGTCGAGCGCCGAAAAGCAGCGCCTAACTTCAGCCCTCGAATGGGGCCCTGCCGACGATCCTGAGGCCATAGCCACCGGACCCCGGCAAAACGGTCTGGGACGAGGTCAGTAACGTCATGTCACGGACCCCGAGATCCAACAGAATCTGGGCACCGATGCCATAGTCTCTGAGCACATTCTCGGTGTGATCGGTCTTCTGTTGGCCGTAACGCTCTGAGAGCCAGTGAGGGTTGGAGTCGCGGATGAATACGGCAACGCCCGCACCCTCGTAGGCCGACAGGGCCTTAAGCGCCCGAGGCACATAGTCGCGACGGGCTTCGACCGCGCCCAGCATGTCCGCGGCCAGGTCCACGCGGTGCATGCGCACCAAGGTCGGTTTGTCGGGCTCAATGCGGCCCTTGGTCAGTACAGCGTGCTCCGTCTGGTCCAGGCTGTTGCGATAGATGACCATCCGGAACTTGCCGCCATAGGCACTGTCGAACGGTGTCTCCAGCACCCGCTCGACTTGGCGTTCGGTGCGACGACGATAGGCGATGAGATCAGCAATCGTGCCGATCTTGAGGCCATGCAGCTGGGCAAAAGCGACGAGGTCGGGCAGCCGGGCCATCGACCCGTCATCCTTCATGATCTCGCAGATAACGCCCGCCGGGTTCAAACCCGCCATCCGAGAGATATCGACCGCCGCTTCGGTATGGCCGGCGCGAACCAGAACGCCACCGTCCTTGGCGACCAGCGGGAAGACATGGCCGGGCGAGACGATCTCCTCCATACCCTTGGTGGGGTCCACAGCGACCGCGATGGTGTGGGCGCGGTCGTGCGCCGAGATGCCGGTGGTCACGCCCTCGCGCGCCTCGATGGAAACCGTGAACGCTGTGCCGTGACCGGACTGGTTGTCACTGGACATCGGCGGCAAGCGAAGCTGGCGCGCCCGCTCTGCGGTGATCGACAGGCAGATCAGACCCCGGGCGTGCTTGGCCATGAAGTTGATCTGGTACGGCGTCGCGAACTGGGCGGGGATGATGACGTCGCCTTCATTCTCGCGGTCCTCGGCATCGACGAGGATGTAGGGCCGACCGTTGCGGGCATCCTCGATGATGTCCTCGATCGGGCTGATGGCACTGACGTCGTCATCGGCCTGCGCACCAGGCGTCGGGGGAACCAGATAGGGGCGTTTCATCGCGATATCCTCAGCTGGGCGAACTCAACCACCTGTTCCGCAACAGTGTCGAGTTGCCACGCGTCTTTCGTATCTTTCGCCGCGCCGGTCTCATCAAACAGCCCGGAGCCGCCGCTCAGG
>JAYTWT010000158.1:0-1611 GCA_043743295.1 Alphaproteobacteria bacterium
CCCCATGGCGGCCAGGCCGAGCATATGGATTGGCATCGCCCAGTCGCGGTGGACGCGACCGTTGGGGATCGGGTCGTGGACGCCGTCGCCCCCCAGCACAGCCACCTCGCGGGCGTGCAGCCAGGCCACGACGCGCGGATCCAGGCCAGGCACCGCCTGGTCGGCAAACTGCGCACGACGCACGTCACGGCCAAGCCGCACCATCAGCAGGTCGCCCTTGCCGACGCGAACGCCCTGGGCCTGTTCGGCGGCTTCCAGCTCGGTGATCGTGACCATGTGGTCCGGGTTGGTGAACCCGACGCCCTGGGCGCGGGGAACATCCAGCAGCACGCCACGCCCGACGATGCCGTCGCGCGC
Organism: Alphaproteobacteria bacterium; assembly: GCA_043743295.1. Classification (GTDB taxonomy): domain Bacteria; phylum Pseudomonadota; class Alphaproteobacteria; order Caulobacterales; family Caulobacteraceae; genus Phenylobacterium. The sequence continues at coordinate 358 of JAYTWT010000158.1, forward strand.
CGCCATGATGGTGTTGCTGCGCGCCCCGGTGCTGCGCACGTCGCTGGCCGGGCGGCCATTGTACATCCGGCCCTTGGCGAACACGTGGCAGAGGGCGTCGATGTGGCTGGAGGCCATGCCGTGAAACGCGATGCCGATGAAGTCCGTGGACACCTCCAGGCCCTCCACCCCAGGCACACAGCAGTCGTCGCCGGCGATGACCATATGATGCTGGGCCGGCCAGGGGTTCTCCGGCCCCGGTTGGGTCGGGAAGTTTCGCGACAGGCTGACCGTTCGGCCGGTCCGCACCAGGCCGGCGGCGCGGACAATCTCCGCCGGGCCAATGTGATTGAGGGCGCCGCGCTCGTCGTCAGCCCCCCAGCGCCCCCAGTTGCTGACCTGATCGAACAACGCTGACAACTCCGCCTCGCTCATCGCCTGAGGATGATCGGCCCGGCGGGGGTCGGCGATGACCTCGTGCGTCCTCATGAGGCCTTCGAGAGCGCCTCATTGGCGCGGGAGTGGCGCACGCCGGGCTGCAGTTCGATCATCTCGATGATGTTGCCGTTCGGGTCATAGCAGCAGGCCGTCCCGACGATGCCGAGATCCTGTTCTGGCGTGTGTGGAGCCTGGGTGAAGCGCACCCCCTGGGCCGTCAGGTCGGCATAGGCCGCGTGGACGTTGCGGGTGCGAAAGGCGATGATCCGGGGAACCGTCTCCGCGACCCGCTCTGGATCGGGGAAGGCCGCCGCGGGCTCCAGCCATTCGATCAGGTCGATCATCGGCCCGTCCGGATCGCCCGGCAGCACCATCAGCACGCCGCGGCCGCCCGCGCGCCGCAGGCCGAAGATGCCCGCGACGAACGCCGGCCAGACGACCTGGCGGCGGTCATTCAGGACCTCGAACCCCAGAGCCTTGTAGAAGGCGACGGACTCGTCGAGATCCCGGCAGTTGACGACCGTGTGGTAGAGACGCGTCAGCGCCCAGTCAGACTGTGCCATTGGACCCTCTAGAAGGTGGCGCCGACCCGCACGCCCCAGGTGCGCGGCGGATAGTAGGTGTAGTTGTCGAGGCCGAAGCCATTGCCGATGGTGTTCGACTGCAGTCCGTCGTTGGCGATCACGTCCTTGTTGCCGGCATTGCGCAGGAACGCTTCAATCGACCACCGATCGCCGGGCGCGCGCAGGATCACGCTGAGGTCGACCAGGGTGTAGGACGCCTGGCGATCAAACGGCGAATTGGCCGAGAGGAAGAACACGTCGCCGGAGCGGAACA
>JAYTWT010000159.1:0-9515 GCA_043743295.1 Alphaproteobacteria bacterium
CCTTGGCAGTGGCCTCAACGAAATAGCCCAGCACGGCGTTGTGTCGGATCTTGAGTGAGACGCCGCTTTCGCCAGCCAGTTGGGCCTCCTGGGCGGCGATCACGCGGCGGCTGTCGTCGCGTAGCGTGCGGGCCTGGTCCAGCTCGGGCCGCACGCCCGCCGCCTCAAACCCGCCGTCGCGGGCCAAAGCGGGCAGGTCCGGGCCAAGGCCGGCGGTCAACAGGTCGCAAAACATGGCCAGATCTTCGAGCTTGGCGAGGTCGAGAGCGGCCAGTGCCGTCTCAACCTCGATAGGTAGGGTGATCAGGGGATCGCTGCCGGCTTCGAACAGGCGGTTGATCGCTGCACCGACGCCAAGGCCTTCACGCAGAGCGCCTAGATCACGGGGGCCGCCCCGGCCAAGCGCCAGGCGCGAGAGACTGCGCGCCATGTCGGGCAGTCCCTTCAGTGTGTCACGCAGACTCAGCCGTAGAGGGCGTCGCTCGACAAATCCGGCGACGGCGTCGAGCCGGGCATCGATGGCCGCCGGGTCTAGCAACGGGCGAGCCAGCCGCGCCGCCAGCATCCGTGCGCCGGGCGCGGTGACCGTGCGGTCGATGGCGGCCAGCAGCGAGCCTTCCCGCGACCCCGAGGTGGCGCGTTCGATCTCCAGGCTGGTCCGAGTGGCTGGATCGATGATCATCACATCGGCTTCACCCGCCCGCCGCGGCGCGGATAGCACGGGCACGCGGCCCGCCTGGGTGGTCTCCAGATGCGCGGCGATCAGACCGAGCGCCGAAATTTCTGCGCCGCTGAGTGGGCCGAACCCGTCCAGGGTGTCGACGCCGTACAGCCGCTTCAGGCGTGCTTCGGCGGCCCCGGGCTCAGCCATAGCGCTGGGCATCGGCTGGACGAACCCACCCGCCGCTTTGAGCGCTGCCGAGACGGTTTCGTCGGTGAACAGGCGGTCGGGGACCAGGATCTCCGAGGGGCCCAGCGCCGCCAGTGTCGAGGCTAGACCCGACACGGTGATCGCCAGACACTCCACCTCGCCGGTAGAAAGCTCGACGCTGGCCACCGCTGCCGCACCCGCCCGTACCGAAACAGCAGCGAGCCGGTTGGCGCCGCGCGCATCCAGCAAGCCGTCCTCGGTCAAGGTGCCGGGCGTGACCACCCGCACCACATCGCGCCGGACCACAGCCTTTGACCCGCCCCGGCGTTTTGCGGTTTCTGCGTCTTCAAGTTGGTCGCAGACGGCCACCTTGAATCCCGCCCGGATCAGCTTGGCGAGGTAGGCTTCCATGGCATGGGCTGGAACGCCGGCCATGGGGATCGGCAGGCCGCCGTGCTGGCCTCTAGCCGTCAGGGTGATGCCCAGGGCCGCCGACGCTTTCTGGGCGTCTTCGAAAAACAGCTCGTAGAAATCGCCCATGCGGAAGAACACCAGGGCGTCGGGCTGGCGCGCCTTCGCATCGAAGTACTGGGCCATCACCGGCGTGGCACCGATAGCATCGGGCGTGGGGTTGGGTGTCTGGGCGTTCATAACCGTGCAGACGCTAGAGGAGCGGCAGTCTCATCGCACCCTAGAACCGCGCCCATGCCACGCCTGCCTGTGGATGGATTACCCGGTCAGGCGTCTACGGCATCGGCCTGATAGGTCAGGGATAGGAACACATCCTCCAGGTCGGGATCCTCGGTAGAAATATCGCGGATCTGCACGCCCGCCGTGCGGATTGAGGCCAGTACTTGTTCGACACTGGACTGGCCGGTCCGATAGGTGACCGAGAAGCCGCCATCCTTGGTGGCCTTGGTCTCAAATCCTGGGAGGGAAGGGGCGTGTGCCAGGGGCTGGTCGGGCGTGACCAGAACCTTGCGGGTGTCCATTCGCGCCAGCAGGGTCGTCGTCGGCTCACACGCCACCACCTGGCCGCGGTTGACGATGGCGATCTGGTCGCAGAGTTCCTGGGCTTCTTCCAGATAGTGGGTGGTCAGGACGATGGTTACGCCCTGGCGGTTCAATTCGACGACATAGTTCCAGAGCTGTTTACGCAGTTCGACATCCACGCCCGCAGTGGGCTCGTCGAGGATGAGCACCGGCGGATTGTGCACCATGGCCTTGGCCACCATCAGGCGCCGCTTCATGCCGCCGGAGAGCTGGCGCACATAGGCATTGGCCTTGTCGCCAAGGCCCAGCGCATTCAACAACTCGTCGGTGCGGCGCTCGGACTTGGGTACCGCGTACATGCCCGCCGCGACTTCCATGGATTCGCGCGGCGTGAAGAACGGGTCGGCGGCGATCTCCTGCGGCACCACACCGATGGCGGCCCGGGCATCGCGAGGGCGCTGGTCAATATCGCGTCCCCAGATCGAGACGGTTCCGGAGGTCTTCTGGCAGAGCCCGGCTAGGATGTTGATGAACGTCGATTTGCCTGCGCCGTTCGGCCCCAACAGGCCGAAGATCGAACCACGTGGGATCGCCAGATCCAAACCTTTCAGCGCCTGCATCTGTGGCGTGGTCTTGGTGGCCGCATAGGTCTTGATCAGGCCCTTGGCTTCAATGGCATAGTCGGGAAGGTCCATGGGCATCCTGAACTTGGGCGTTGTGCGTTGACGACGAAAGCCGCTCTCGCCTACCTAAAGCCCAGTCTGCGCCGCGCCAAGCGGTTGGCACGCAAGGTACGAAGATCATGGCCCGCAAAGCTGCTGCGAAACCCACTGTCCAGCCGGCGACGTCCGTCATTGGGCCGGCACCAGAGGTGATCATGGTGCACGCTCACCGCATCGCCTGCGATGGCGGTGGCGGCGCGCTGGGCCACCCGCGCGTATGGCTACAGATTGGCGAACTGGCCTTCGTGGAATGCCCGTACTGTGACCGTCGTTTCGAGATGGCGGCGAGCGGCAAGGCCGCTTCCGGTGCGCCGGGCGTGTACGAGGGGTCAAGCGGCCACTGAGTGCGAGATGACGACTTTATGACGTAAGCTGTGGGGTCAAGCGGCCTTGGGTTTCACACTCAACGTAACATTCAGCGCACTCAGCAGGGGCATCAACGTGGCAAGGGTCGGGTTTGCCCCCTCGCCGATGGCCTTATAGAGCGAGCCTCTAGCCACGCCGGTAGCCTTGGCAAGATCAGTAATGCCGCGCGCGCGCGCGATGGTCGAAAGCGCGTGCGTCACATCGCCGAGGTCGCCGGTTTCGAAGGCGGCGGCCAGATACTCGGCCACATCCTCGGGGGTTTCCAGATAGGTTGCGGCATCCCAGGGCAGGGTCGGGGTGGTCATCTTCATCACTCCATGTCCGCAGCCAGTTGTTTGGCCGTCTCGATGTCACGGGCTTGGCTGGATTTGTCCCCGCCGAGTGAGATAGAGCCGGTACCCGGGCCCGTGAAATATGCGCAACTCGCTCACGCCCTCACCAACCGATTGAACATCACCGAAGGGGCCGCGCTCCAACCGCCCGATCCGCACCAGGATATGCTTCTGGGCTGACCGGTCACGAAGGCGTTCAAACCAGCTCCTGAAGCGGTCGGTCTGCCGAACCGTGATCATTCGTCCCTTATATGGGACGATAGCTCATTTGCCAAGGCAGTATCGCGGCCCTAAACCCTCAACGGCATCAGAATATACTGCACATCCGCGTCCGCCGGGTCCAGCACCAGCGCCGGGTCGTTCGGGCCGCCGAACCGCAACTCCATATTGCCGCCGGCGATCTGGTCGGTGATATCCAACAGGTAGCGGGCGTTGAACGACAGTTCGAAGGGCTCGCCGTCGTAGTCGATCTCCAGCTCCTCGACGGCTTGGCCGGCTTCCATGTTGCGCACGGTCAACACCACGCGGCCGGATTCGATGGCCATCCGCACCGAGCGGCTCTTCTCGGCCGAGATGGTGGCTACGCGGTCCACGGCCTGGGCGAACACCTTGGCGTCAACCATCACTGTGCGGGTGTTGTCCTTCGGGATTACCCGGCCATAGTCCGGGAAATTGCCGTCGATCACCTTGGAGGTCAGGGCCGCGCCGCTCAGCTCCAGCCGAATTTTCTGAGGGCTGATCTGTAGATCGACGGCCTCGCCGGCATCATCGAGCAGGCGGCGTACCTCATTGATCGTCTTGCGCGGCACAATGACGCCCGGCATGCCAACGGCGCCCTCAGGGGCGGCCATATCGGCCAGGGCCAGACGCGAGCCGTCCGTCGCCACGGCCCGCAGGCGCGGGACGCCGTCAATGACGACCGTGTGCACATAGAGCCCGTTCAGATAGTAGCGGGTTTCCTCACCGGAGATCGCGAACCGGGTCTTGTCGATCAGGCGGATCAGGTCGTTCACGTCCACGGTCATCTTGCCTGTGAACCCGTCAGCCGACATCACCGGGAAGTCGCCAGCGGGCAGGACTGGCAGGTTGAAGCGGCTGCGGCCCGCCGCCACGGTCAGGCGAGGATCTTCACCGGTAAAGCTCAGCGAGACATCCGCGCCTTCCGGCAATTTGCGGACGATCTCATAGAGCGTGTGCGCGGGGGCGGTGATCTGGCCGGGCTGGTCCACCTGGGCCAAGGCCTCGTCGATGATTTCCAGGTCCAGGTCGGTCGCCGAAAACGTCAGCTTGTCACGGGTCGCCGACAGCAGGACATTCGACAGGATCGGAATGGTGTTGCGGCGCTCCACCGCGCTCTGCACGTGGCCCAGCGCTTTCAGCAGCGCGGCGCGTTCAATGGTCAGTTTCATGTCGGTCCCGGATCACATTCGCCGCCGACGACTCAACGGCGTCCGCACGTCCCCCGATTTGCAAGGGACTGGAACATTAGCGAAAAAGCCGGATCAGAAAAGGCCCACGCATAAAGAGAAACGCCCTGCCTTGCGGACGGGGCGTTCAGGCTGTGGATTAAGGTGCAGATCAGACGGTGGTGGCGGCCCTGTGGCGGCGGATCATGGAGCCGATGCTCCCGAACCCGAGGATCATCAGCGCCCAAGTTGCAGGTTCCGGAACACCGCCGGTGCGGTCGCCGGTGAGACTGAAATTGTCGACGCCATAGCCTTCGTCATCCCATGGCTGCGAGGTCGCCCCGATGAAGTCCAGCGACGTAACCCCGGAGCCCAGGTTCAGGCTGATGTGATAGACGCTGTTGGTTCCGTAGAAGTTCGCGTAGCCAAGATTTCCGTAAAGGGATGCGTCCGATCCCGTCCCAGCCGGGCTGCCAGCGATCGGGTAGCTTTGATTGGGGTCCCAGTTGGAAAATGTGTAGTCGAAAACAGTCGTCCCGTTGACTTTGACCTGGAATGGATCGGGTCCGTAGTACCCGTCGTTTCCATCCATGCTGCGAATGACATAGAGGTCGAAGTTCAGGACGATGTTGGTGAACCCGACCGTATTGACGGCCAGGCTAGCCGTCTGACCCAAGGTGAGGACGCCGAGGAATTTCTCAGTTGATGGTGCTGTTTCGACGCTGTTTGCGCCACTAAATCCATCGGCCACGCCGTCATTGAAGTCTTCGAAGACGATCACATCGGCGCTCGCGGCACCGGAATACGCCAACATGGCTGCAGCCATCAGGCCACCAAGATATTTCCTACTCATATGCTCCCCCAGAAACACTCTGCTTCCACGTCCCGAACCTAGGGAACAAGTGGCCGCGGTGCGCCATCCGTTTGGATGACGCCAATGTGGCGAGCAGGTTTCGCCCTAAGGGCGAGCGCTAGGCTAGGTCAGAGGTCCTCGCGGGTGATCAGGCCCGGGTGTCGAGCGATCCGCCAGAGCTATCCTCGTCGGCCTCGGCATAGGGATTGGCCGCCGCTGCACCCTTGGCCGCTACGACCACCATGGCGGGGCGCACCAGCCGTCCGAGCAGTTCATAGCCGGGCTGCATCACCTGAATCACGGCCCCGGGTGCCACGTCGCCGCCCGGCTGCTCCATCACGGCCTGATGCTTGTGCGGATCGAACTTCTCGCCAGCCGGGGGATCGACCCGCTTGAGGCCGTTGCGTTCGAAAGCACCCAGCAACTCCTTGCCGGTCATTTCGATGCCGACCACGAAGTTCTTCATTGCCGGGTCGGCGTTGTCGCCCGGCGCGGCGGCCATCGCGCGGTCCAGAATGTCGGCGACGCCCAGCAGGTCGCGCGCGAACTTTTGGATCGCATAGGCCCGCGCATCATTCATCTCGCGCTCAGCACGGCGCTTGGTATTCTCGGCGTCAGCGGCATAGCGCAGCACCTGTTCCTTCAGCCCCTGGATTTCAGCCAGCAGCTTATCGACGACGGCGTTGCCCTCGTCGGTGTCGGCTTCCCAGTCGGCGGGTGTATCGTCTTCAGACATTGGCTCTCAGTAACCCTTAGCTGTTCATCACCTGACCGAGCACGCGGGCGGTATAGTCCACCAGCGGGATGATCCGGGCATAGTTCAGGCGGGCGGGCCCGATCACGCCGATCGCACCCACCACCCGTTGTGAGCCCGTCATATAGGGCGCCGCGATCACAGCGGAACCCGAAAGCGAGAACAGACGGGTTTCTGCGCCGATGAAAATACGCACGCCCTCGCCATCGCGCACCCCGTCGAGCAGGCCGATCAGCTGTTCTTTCTGTTCCAGATCCTCGAACAGCGAGCGCACCCGCTCCAGATCGTCCAACGCCTGAGGATCGTCCAGCAGGTTGGCGTGGCCGCGAACGATCAGGGCGCGGTCTTCCGCCTCGCCCCCGCCCCAAGCGGCCAAACCGTCCTCCACGAGACGCGCAGCGGTCTCGTTCAGTTCCCGGCGGGCGCGTTCGATCTCAGCATTGAGGTCGACCTTGGCCTCTCCCAGCGTACGACCGCGCATCCTGGCGTTGAGGAAGTTAGAGGCTTCCTGCAGGGCCGAGGGCGTCACGCCTACGGGCTGGCGGATCAGCCGATTTTCCACGGACCCGTCGTCGAAGACCATGATCGCCAGCGTGCGATCACCCGATAGCGGTACGAATTCCACATGGCTGACCCCAGCGTCGCGGATCGGCGTCACGACGATGCCCGCCCCACCCGCAAGGCCGGATAAAATTTTCGAGGCCTCGTTCAGCGCGTCGTCATAGCTGCGGCCATGGGCACCCAACCTCTGCTCGATCATCCGGCGATCATCCTCGCCTACGTCACCAACTTCCAGCAAGCCATCGACAAAGAGGCGCAGGCCGGCATGGGTCGGTAGCCGTCCGGCACTGGCATGAGAGGCCCCCAGGAGGCCCAATTGTGTCAGGTCCTGCATGGTGTTGCGGATTGAGGCAGGCGACAGTGAGACTCCGGCGCGGGACAGGGTGCGGGAGCCCATCGCTTCGCCGGTTTCCAGATAGCCTTCCACGATACGACGGAAAATTTCCCGTGCGCGGGTGTCCATATCGGCGAGCGAGGGCCCGCGGGAGAACAGGGGCGGGGTTACGGGCAAAATGTCACGGGGTCTAGGTCGCTCCGTCGGGCACCCATGGACGGGGCTGTCGTGATCTAGGATAAGCGCGACCCTCAAGGGCGCAACCCGCGCTCGCCAAGAACTTTGAGACGCCATGCGCCCCTCCGACCGAACGCCAGAACTTTTGCGCCCGATCACGTTAGAGACGGGCGTCACGCGCTATGCCGAGGGCTCATGCCTGATCACAGCCGGTCATACCAAGGTGCTGGTCACCGCAAGCCTTGAAGAGGGCGTGCCCGGCTTCCTGCGCGGTAAGGGCCAGGGCTGGGTCACGGCTGAATACGGCATGCTGCCACGGGCCACCCATACCCGGAGCCGCCGCGAAGCCGCTCAAGGCAAGCAATCCGGCCGCACGCAGGAAATCCAACGGCTGATCGGTCGGTCTCTACGCGCTGTCACCGACATGAAGGCGCTAGGTGAACGTCAGATCACTGTGGACTGTGACGTGTTGCAGGCGGACGGCGGCACCCGAACCGCGTCGATCACAGGGGCCTGGGTCGCGTTGCGGCTGGCGACCAAGTATCTGCTGGATGAGGGCGTTATCACCACGGACCCGATCCTTGATCAGGTGGCGGCGGTGAGCTGCGGAATCTACAATGGCGTGCCCGTGCTCGACCTCGACTATGAGGAAGACAGTAACGCCGAGGCGGATTCAAATTTTGTCCTGACGGGGTCGGGTGACATCGTTGAGGTTCAGGCCACCGGTGAAAAGCGCGGGTTCAGCCAAGCGGAATTCGATGCGCTGTTCGGGCTGGCCCGCAAGGGGATCGGAGAGCTCTGCGTGCTGCAGAAGGCGGCGACCGGCGGATAGAGCCTTTCCTTTCCCACTTTGCGAGAAAGGGGAACCGCGCCCTAAAGAGGGCGTGGCGGAAAGGCCAGGCTGCAGTCTGAGTGAAACGACCGGTCACCCCTTGCTCGGCGCATGAGGCTTTCTCTCTCCACCCCTGGCTCTACGCTGCGCTTGGCCAGCGGTTCCCCTCTCCCACCTGCGGCGGGAAAGGAAGGATCAGAAAAATCAGAACTCAGAAGAACACGTTGAAGCGGATGGCTGAGGCCGGCATGCGCTCGAGTTCGTGCGCCAGAGGCGCGAACATCGTGTCGAGGATACGTTCGATCAGGGTGAGCATTGACGCTACTCCATAGAATTGTGCACCGCGATATGGGGCGCAGATAGGATCTACCCCCTTAGAAATCAAGAAATCCGCCGGCAGCACGGCACACTATCTCGCAGTGCGAGACATAAATGCTGCATTGCGATGAAGTAGGTCGCTGATCTAGCTGGGCTCGTCGTCCAGCAGGCCATCGTCCGGGCCGGACTCATGGACCAGAAGGTCGCCCGGCTGGCAGTCCAGTTCGCGGCAGAGCGCCGCCAAGGTGGAAAAGCGTACCGCCCGGGCCTTGCCGGTCTTCAGAATCGATAGGTTGGCAATCGTAACGCCGACTCGGTCGGCCAGTTCGGTGAGCGACATACGACGCTCCAGCAAGACACGATCGAGGCTGACGCGGATGGGCATGGTGGCGATCCTAAATCGTCAATTCGGCTTCGCGACGAAGGCGTGCGCCCTCGCGGAACACCTCGGCCAGAACGAACACCACCAGCACCGAGAACCAAGCCGTGAGGTTGAGGGAGGGCTCCACACCCTTAATGCTGGTCATGATCCAGGCGCTTACCGCCTTGAAAGCATAGCGGCCGAGTTCCAGGGCCGCGAGCGTCAGCCCGATCAGCCGCAGGCGGGCAACGTTGTCCGGATGGAAGGGGTCGCCTGCCGTCAGGGTCATGAAGATCTTTCGCAACGATCCGACAATGACCAGCATGCCGCCGAGATAGAGGCCGCCCGCCGCCCAGGTGCTGATCAGTTGGGCGCGGTTATCCAACACGCGGGCTAGTTCGCTGCCCGGCGCGGCCTGTGCCTTCAGCCGGATCGCATCCAGAAGTTCCGGATTGAAGCTCAGCAGCACAGCTGCGAACAGGGTGACCGCGAGCACCGTGATGCCGATCCATATGGCAGCGAACACGACGTCGAGGATGATCTTCAGAAAGCTCGAAACCGAGCCTGGACCCATGGCGCGCATCTGTGGCGGCTCCCTTTAGGTCGTCTTGATCCGCCGCGACGTCGAATTTCGC
>JAYTWT010000160.1:0-2807 GCA_043743295.1 Alphaproteobacteria bacterium
CGCCAAGGCGCTGTGCTTGGGGCAGCCAGTGCGGCAGGATCGCTGGCCAGGGTGGCCGGACCTGTCGTGGGGGGCGTGTTGTTCTCTGTACTAGGCCCCTGGGCGCCGCTGACCTTTGCAGGCCTGATGATGTTGCCTGCGGCCTGGTTGGGCTGGCGTGCGGCTCAAGCCCTTCGCTTCGCCGCGGCAAGTGATGGCTGATAGGCCTCAATCTACGGCCTTTTTGTTTTCGCGCTTCGGCCTATTCTCCTGTCCAACGGTCTTCGAAGAACCGGTCTATTTGGAGGATGCAAGAATGACCCGCGGCCTTACGCTGACCCTGACCTTCTGCGCGCTTGCCGCGCTAATGAGTTCCCCAGTCGCGGCCTTCGCCCAGACGAGCTCCACAACAATCGCCAAGGACTACAAGGCCCCGCGCAACGCCTATGGCCAGCCGGACCTGCAGGGCGTCTGGACCAATGCCACCATCACGCCGTTTGAGCGCGACCCCAAACTGGGCGACCGGTTGGTGTTGTCGGAGCAGGAGGCGAAGGTGCTGGAAGGTGCGATTTCGGACCTTAATTCCGACGCGGCGAAACCGACAGACCCGAAGCTGAAAGTCACCGACCTGCCGTATGAATGCGGCCGTGGATTCAAGGGCGTCGACTGCGGTTACAACAACTTCTGGGTCGATCCCGGCACCAAGGTGATCCGGATGAACGGCCAAGCTCGATCTTCGATCCTGGTGGAACCCAAGAACGGCCGCCTGCCGGCCCTGACACCCGCCGCTCAGGCCAAGGTCCGCGCGCGCTTCGGCAACGGCCAGGTGGGCAACTTCGACGGTCCAGAACGCCGTCCCTTGGCCGAGCGGTGTCTGGTCGCGTTCGGCTCCTCCTCAGGCCCGCCGATGATGCCCGTTCTCTATAACAACCACTATCAGATCATGCAGACCCCCGATGAGGTGATGATCAATGTCGAGATGGTCCACGATGTGCGCCACATCCGGCTGGTCGCCGCGCATGATCCATCGGGCATCCGCAAGTGGATGGGCGATTCCATCGCGCGGTGGGAGGGCGAGACCCTGGTGGTTGAAACCACCAACCAGCACCCAGAACAGTCGTTCCGTGGTGCCTCGCCCAATGCCAAGGTCACCGAACGCTTCACCCGCATCTCGGCCCAGCAGATGCTCTACCAATTCGAGGTGGTGGACCCGGCATCGTTCATTGCGCCGTTCAAGGGCGAGATCGCACTGAACGCTACCAGGGACATGGTCTACGAATACGCCTGCCACGAAGGAAATTATGCCCTCCCTGGTATCCTGGCGGGTGCCCGCGAAGAAGAGAAGAAGGGCCGGGAAATGGACGGCAATCGCGGCGAAGTGAAAGAGGAAGGCGGGCGCTGACCCACCCTCCAGGCAACCTATCCAAGAGACCCCTGATGACTGACGTCACCGTCCATGGCACCACCCAAGACCGCTTTGCAGCTGTCCGCACCACCTTCGAAGGCAACCTGGAACGGGGCGACGATCTCGGCGCATCGTTCTGTGCGACCGTCGAGGGCGAGATCGTCGCCGATGTTTGGGGCGGGTTTGCGGATCCGGCCAAGACACGAGCGTGGGAGCGCGACACCATCGTCAACGTCTATTCTACCACCAAGACCATGACGGCGTTGGTCGCGCTGATCTTGGCCGACCGAGGGGCCTTGGATTTTGAAGCACCGGTCGCCCACTATTGGCCGGAGTTCGCCGCTAACGGTAAGGGCGGCGTGCTAGTCAAGCATCTGATGAGCCATTCTGCAGGCCTTTCGGGATGGAAGACGTCGATTACGACCCAAGATCTCTATGATTGGGACAAGGCCACCAGCCTATTGGCCGCCCAGGCACCCTATTGGGAGCCGGGCACAGCACCCGGCTATCATGCCCTGACGCAAGGCTATCTGGTGGGCGAGGTTGTTCGGCGGATCACCGGTCGCTCGCTGGGAACGGTCTTCCGCGAAGACGTGGCAGAGCCGCTGGGTGCAGACTTCCATATCGGCCTTTCAGCCTCGGAGGACCACCGCGTCGCCGAACTTGTACCGCCACCGCGCGGCACCGCCATCGCTGACGGGGGTCAAACTGAGTTGCAGGCCAATATGTCGAACAACCCAGGGATTGACGTCTCAGCGACCCGCACACGGGCCTGGCGCGGCGCAGAGATTCCAGCAGCGGGTGGCACCGGCAATGCCCGTTCTATTGCCATGATCCACGCGATCCTTGCAAACGGCGGCGTTGCTCAGGGCAAGCGCTTCCTTTCGGAGGCCGGGTGCCGCAAAGCGTTGGAACTGCAGATTGAGGGCGACGACTTAATCCTAGGCAGCCCAGCGCGCTACGGCCTAGGTTTTGGCTTGGCGGGCGGCGTGGTTCCTCTGCCCAACCCCAACACGCTTTACTGGGGTGGCTACGGCGGTTCACTGGCGATCATCGACATGGATGCGCGCACCTCCATCGGCTACGCGATGAACCGAATGTTCGGCACAACGGTCGGCGACACGCGGGCATTCGGCTTAGCCATGGCGGTTTGGTCAGCGATGGGGACCACCTAGCGTCTACGCGCCAGCCAGGCGCGCACATCCCGGCCAAGCCGGATCCACAACAGGATCAGGCCGGTCAGTACAACCGGCAAGGTCAGGGCTGCAGCCGCGATGACGAGCGGATTGTTGAAGTTGTCGCCGGTCTTAAAGTCCAGAATGTGGATCCGCCAGAACACGTCGTAGAGCCGCCACACATTTGAGCGGCGGCTGACGACCTCGCCCGTGTCCGGCGAAACGTAGAAGCGGGTTCGCTCGGCATC
>JAYTWT010000161.1:0-1622 GCA_043743295.1 Alphaproteobacteria bacterium
CCGCCGCCGCATAGCCGACGATCCTGGGCAGAAAGAACGAGAGCCCGGAGTCCGGCGATAGGTTGCGCTCGATAAACACGCTCTTGAAGCGGGCCGCCTCCGATCCGATGCGAACGTCGCAGGCTAGGGCAGTGGACAGGCCTGCGCCCGCCGCTACGCCGTTGATCGCGCCGATCACAGGTTTGTCGAAACTGGCCCACATTGTCGCCCAGCGCCCGACCCAGCCCATGTCATCCAGCCGCTCGTTCTGGTCCTTTGGCGGTGGCGGACGGTCCTGCATCACCGCGGCGCCAGCGGCCAAGTCTGCGCCCGAACAGAAACCTCGCCCAGCGCCGGTCAGCACCAGCGCGCGGACGCCATCGTCGGCCCGCACCGCCGCCAAGACCTCCGCCACCTCGTCGCGCATGGTGGCCGAGAGGGCGTTGAGACGTTCAGGATTGTTCAGCGTCAGGAGCCCGATCCGGCCCCGCTGCTCGAAAGCAATGAACTGATGTGCCGACATGCTGCGTTCCCAACCCTGTTGTTGGCGGGACTTTGGCTCCGAACGTCTCGCGGGGAAAGCCTCAGAAGCTGGCGGTCAGCGAAACCCTAGCTGCGCGGGGCGCGCCCGGCAGGATGTTGTTGTCGCCGTGGCTGGTGGGGAAATATCGCTTGTCGAATAGGTTCTCGATATTGACCTGGCCCTTCAGGCGGTCCGTGATCTGCAGGAACACCGCCGCGTCCACCCGCGTGAACCCCGGCAGGGTGACCGCGTTGGAGATCGAGGCGAACATATTTTCCTGATGGACGATGCCCAGGCCCGCACCAATGCGGGGCGTAACCTGATACTTATTCCAGAGCGAGAAGGTATGCTCTGGCGTCAGGGCGACGTGACGGCCGGCGGGCGCGGCGGCGGTCGTGCTGGTGATTCTCGCCTCCTGCCACGCGTAGCCGGCGATCACTTCCCAGGCCTGCGTGATGCGTCCCGAAACTGCCGCTTCAAATCCCTTGCTTCGTTGGGCACCTGTCAGCACGATCTGGCCGGGGCGTAGCGGGTCGGGCGCAGTCGTATTGTCGCGATCAAGCCGATAGAGCGCCGCTGTGATCAACAGCTTGGAGGTCGCCTCCCACTTCAAACCAACTTCGATATTCTCGAAAGACTCCGGCTTGAAGCCTTCAGACGTTGCGCTGAGCGAGGAGAACTGATCGCCCGAGCTGGGCAGGTAGGAGACGCTGTAGCTGGCGTAGATCGACACCGGCTCTACCGGCTTCAGCACCACGCCCAGGCGCGGCGACCAAAGCTCGTCACGACGCGAGAAGTCGCGCCGTCCCGCAGTTGAAGCTCTGAGGTCGTGGAAATTGATGTTGAAGCTGTCAAAGCGAAGTCCAGCGATGACCTGAACCTGCGGTCCAATCTCAATCTGATCCTGCAGATAGGCTGCCGCGATGGTGGCCCTGACCCGATTGTGCGCGTCCGTACCTGAGTTGTTATAGAAGATCGGTAGGCCACGACGGGTCGGATCGCTGACCGGCTGGCCCGCCAGACTGGTGGGGCCTGTCGCAGATCCGAAGTGGCCGGTCAGGCGAAGGTTTTGGGTTTTCTGACGACCCAACTCAAACCCCGCCAGCACGGTGTGCTTCAT
>JAYTWT010000162.1:0-2562 GCA_043743295.1 Alphaproteobacteria bacterium
CCGATCACGGTCGCCAACTACCTGAAGTATGTAGATCGCGGCCTGTTCAATGGGGCTGTCTTCTACCGCGCCTCACGCCCGCCGGGGTATACGGCGACCGACTACGGTACGGTCCAGGGCGGTTTACAGAACGATCCCAAGAAGGTGCTGCCGCCAATTCGCCATGAGTCGACCCTAAAGACCGGCCTGAAACACGCCAACAGCACGATCTCGATGGGCCGCCATGCGCCCGGTACGGCTCAGGCCGACTGGTTCATTTGCCTGGGTGACATGAGCTATCTGGACGCAGACCCCAAGGATCCGAAGAATCCGGGTTTCGCCGCCTTTGGTCAAGTCGTGGAGGGGCTGGACGTGGTCCAGAAGATCATCGCCCTGCCGGTCGATCCCAATCGCGGCGAAGGCGCCATGAAGGGCGAAATGCTGAAAGCTCCGGTGAAAATCACCAGGGCCACACGGATGCCAAACCCATGAACGACGATCCTCAATCCCACGCCCCGCACGATGGTTGGAAACATTCCGGCGTCCAGGTTATCCCCGGCGACAAGTTAGATCCCGCCACAGCCACCACGCCCGGCATGGACCGCGCTGTCGCTATCGACCGTGCCCGGACCGGCGCGCAGAAGCTGTGGGCCGGGACTGTACACATCCATGCCAATGCCAAAACCGGCCCGCACCACCACGGCCCACTAGAAAGCGTGATCTACATCGTCGCCGGTCGGGCGCGCATGCGGTGGGGCGAGAACCTGGAGTTCGTCGCCGAGGCGGGACCGGGGGACTTCATCTATGTTCCGCCCTATGTGCCGCACCAGGAGATCAATGCCTCGACGGACGAGCCGCTCTCATGCGTCCTGGTCCGCAGTGACTCGGACGCCGTAGTGGTCAACCTAGATATTGACCCCGCCGAAGCCCCCGAAGGGGTGGCCTGGATCGACCCTATTCACCGGATTTGAACGCCCCAACTCGCCACCTGCGGGTGACGGCATGCGACACTTTCGTGTCTCAGGTGAATGCGCTGGGCGCGTTAACGGTTTAGGGGTTAGAGCAAGAATAAAGGGGAGATATGGGGTCCCCTGCCCCCGGGGAGGGCAACAATATGCAATATACTTTGGCAGGTGTTGGTGAAACATTAGGCCACCCGGTGGTGCTGGGCGTGATGGGAACCTTGGACAGCGCCCTGCAGGCCGCCGAGGACATACTGCAGGTCAACCCGCGCTGCGAGAGCGTCGAGATCTTCCGCGACCGCGAATTTTTGCGTGAGGTCGAGCGCCGGTTGCATTAACGCGCCGGTTTGCTTCGCCTGGAGGCCCAAAGGCCTTGGCTTTCATGCACTCTTCACCTTTCCGGCGCTCCGTCGTTGCGGCATTCTGCTGGAACGGACAATGAACGCCTCGATTCGCATATTAGGGCTGGACCCCGGCCTACGCCGCACTGGATGGGGCGTGATCGCCTGCGAGGGCACGAGGCTAAGGCACATCGCCCACGGCGTCATCGCGCCAAAGGACAGCCTTCCGTTCGCCGAGCGCCTGCTCTGTCTGTTCGAAGGCATCGAAGCTGTGGTCGCTGCGTACGATCCACATGAAGCCGCTGTCGAAGAGACTTTTATGAATAACAACGCCCAGTCCGCTCTTAAGCTGGGTCACGCTCGCGCTATGGCGATGATCGTGCCCGCCCGCGCCGGCCTACTGGTCGCCGAATATGCCGCAACCGTCGTCAAAAAAGCCGTAGTCGGTACCGGTGGAGCCGACAAGGCTCAGGTCGGCTGGATGATCGCCCGCTTGCTTCCCACTGCCGGCAAGACCGCCGTCGACGCCGCAGACGCCTTAGCTGTTGCCATCGCTCACGCCCACGCTCGGACAGCCCGTCGCGTCGCCTGACGCGGACGCTGATTGCGTTGGACCCACGGCGCGCAAGGTGATCCAATCGCCTCACATCTGGCCTTCGGAGACCCTACAATATGACCACTGTCATCACCGGTGGCACTAAAGGCATCGGCCTGGCCATTGCGCACCGCTTGGCGCGCATGGATGAGCCTCTGATCCTGGCGTATCGCGGCGACGCTGACGCCGCCGCAGCGGCCAAGGCCGACCTCGCTGACACTGGTGCCCGGGTGATCACGGTTCAGGCCGATGTGGGGCGGATCGACGGTGCCGTAGAAATCATGGCGGCGGCAGCGGAGGTCGGCGACGACGGCCCGCTGCGCCTCGTCCACAACGCAGCGATGATCTATCCAACTTCGCTGCTCGACGCCGACCTTGAACGGTTCACCGAGGCGGTGCACGTCAACGGCCTGTCGTTGCTCTATCTAGTCAAGGCCGCGTTGCCGCAGCTGACTCGCGGCAGCGGCGTCGTGTTTATCTCCAGTGCCGGTGCCCGCTCGCCCCAGGCCAACTACGGTGCCATCGGCGTCGGTAAAGCCCTGGCCGAGAGCCTATTGCGCTATCTGGTCGCCGAGCTCGCCCCGCGCGGGGTCCGCATCAACGCCGTCGCCCCGGGTCTTGTTGCCACCACTTCCGTAGCCAAGATGCTGGGCAGTGAAGAGGCCGCCCAACGCCGGTTTGATCG
>JAYTWT010000163.1:0-2014 GCA_043743295.1 Alphaproteobacteria bacterium
GTGAAGGTGCGGACGCGCCAAGCGTCGGGACGCGCCAGCAGCGCGCGAACTACGGCATTGTTCAGGCCATGACCGGCGCAGACACCTTCGAACCGCCCCAGCAACGGGCCGCCCAGGAGATAAAGGTCACCGATAGCGTCCAACGCCTTGTGCCGTACAAACTCATCCGGACGACGCAGGCCCTCTGGGTTCATAACCTCATCGCCGTCGATGACGATACAGTTGTCCATCGATCCACCGCGGGCCAAACCCATGGCGCGCAGGGCCTCGACCTCGCCGAGGAAGCCGAACGTACGGCAATCAGCCAGTTCGCTGCGGAACGTCTCCTCATCCATCGCCAGATCGACGGACTGACGACCGATCGCAGTGCTCTCAAAGCGAATCTCAAAGGCCATCTCGAAGCCGTCAGCGGGACGCAGCGTGGCGCGCTTGTCGTCTTCAAAAACCTCGATCACGTCCAGGATTTCGATGAAGCGGCGCGCGGCGTTCTGAGTGCGCCGTCCGGCGCGATCCAGTATGCGGACGAAGGGCTCGGCGGATCCGTCCATGATCGGCATCTCGGGACCATCGAGCTCAACCACGGCATTATCGATCCCCAGCATGGCGAAGGCCGCCATCAGGTGCTCGATCGTCGCCACGGTAACACCGGCGTCGTTCCCGATGACAGTGCCCAGCTGGGTCTTGCAGACAGCCTCACCTGTCGCCGCGATGCGGTTGTCACAGTCCCGCAGGTCTGAGCGAATGAAGACAATGCCGCAATCTATTGGGGCCGGGCGAACAGAAACCCGCGTGTAAGCACCGGTATGCACACCGACGCCCGCGAAGAGTGCCGTCGATCTCACCGTCTGTTGGAACGCCGATATGAACAAGGGTGAACCTTCCTGCGGCCATAAGCGGCACTGCGACCGAACTCTGCCCCTACCGGCCTGCTAGGCTGCGTGCTGCACCGCATCAAGGCACATCGTGTTTCGCAATGTTTCGGTTCACGTTGGATTAACGATAAAGGTCCGATCCGCTCTGATTTTGCTCAGCTTCGCAGGGTCAGATCCACGTCATCATCGGTCGAAGCCTTAGCCCTTCAGGTCCAGGAATGTCGGGCAAAAAAAAGACCTCCCGGAGCGAGCTCCGAGAGGATCTTGATCAAGCACTTGCGATGCTAAAGCGACCGCGTCTTGTTTATTGGGTCTATTTAGTTAGCCAGCCGACGCAGGAACGAGGGAATTTCCAGGTCCTCGCTTTGATCGACGTCCGGCGATAGAGCCTCCATCGGCTGCGCGCCGCCGCGAGAGATGATGGGTGCCGGACGCGAGACCAAAGGCGGCGAGGTCGGAACGGCCGGCGCCTGCGGAGCCTCGTAACGCGGACGACCGCCAAAGATGCTCAGGAAGCCGCCGCGCGGACGACGTGGCTCATAGGCCGGCTCCGCGAACAACGGCGCGTCATCGCGATCCGCTTGCGTGGCGGGCGCGTCATCATAACTCCGGGTGACCGCAACGATCTGCGGCTCCGCCTGTAGTTGGGCAGGGGTCGCAAAGATATCCGGCTGTTCCTCTTCGCGGGCGTCCATAACCAGTTCAGGCTCAGGCGCGACGTCCACGATGGCGGCGGCAAGGGCAGGCTCAGCCTCAGCGGCAACCGGCTCAGCTCGCGGCGAAACGGTCGCACGCAGCGGTTCGGCCATCAGCGACCGGCGCTCCAGCTTGGGCTCGATTGCGGCAATAGAAGCGCCATCCATGCCGGTGGCGACCACCGACACGCGGATCATGCCCTCAAGCGACGGATCGAAGGCCGCGCCGAAGATGATGTTGGCTTCCGGATCGACCTGTTCTGAGATCGCATTGGCCGCCTCGTCGACTTCGAGCAGGGTCATGTCGAGACCGCCAGTCACATTGACCAGCACAGCCTTGGCGCCCTTCAGCGAAACCTCATCTAGCAGCGGGTTCTGGATGGCATTCTGCGCGGCCATCAGGGCGCGGTCTTCACCAGTCGCCTCGCCGGTACCCATCATCGCCTT
>JAYTWT010000164.1:0-1996 GCA_043743295.1 Alphaproteobacteria bacterium
CTTCCGGCATCGCTCCAAGTTCCTGGGGTCGGACTACCAACATCTGGCCACAGAACTGCGCGAGCGTTTGGTTCGCGAACTGCCTGCCCATCTGGCGAAAGACCCGCTGTGCGTTGAGGCCCTGGATGTGCTGATGAGCTTTGAAGCATGGTCGCGGTTGCGGCGCCAACAGAAGTTGTCTGTCGACGTTGCCCAACACGTCGTCGTGGCGGCGGTTCGTCGCTTGATTGGGTCTACGTCGCAACCGGGAAGCCGCCCGCGCGGGTGACGGAGGCTGCCGGGATCTTGCCCAGGAGGCCTGAAGCCCACTGCCCGATCTGAATGAGTTGGCCCAGATCGTAAGTGGTTTCGAACCCGGCGCGTTCCAGCATGTAGACGAGGTCCTCGGTGCCGATGTTCCCGGTGGCGTTGGGCGCGAAGGGGCATCCGCCCAGACCGCCGACGCTGGCGTCTAGGATATCGACCCCGGCCTCTACCCCGGCAAAGGCGTTGGCCAGGCCCGTATTGCGGGTGTCGTGGAAGTGGAGGCGCAAGGGTATGTCGCCCATCACCTCGCGAGCGGCCTCGATCCGGCGGCGTACCATCCACGGATCAGCGACGCCGATGGTGTCGGCCAGAGCGATCTCGTTGACCTTGAGATCTGCGGCGGCCTTGACGATCTCGATGACCCGCGCCTCGGGGACTTCACCCTCGAAAGGGCAGCCGAAGGCGACGGAGACGGTCATGGTGATCTGTGGATCACCAGGCTTCCGCGCCGCGACAATGGCGGCCAGTGCCTCGACTTGCTCGACCGAATTGGCGCCTTGATTGCGGATACCGAACGCGTCACTGGCGCAGACCACCACATTGGCTTCGTCGCATTGGGACGTCACGCACCGCTCCCAGCCGCGCATGTTGAGCACGACGCCGATCCGTGAACGGTCAGCCTCGGCGGGCAGGGCGGCCATGATCTCCTCAGCGCCGGCCATCTGCGGCACGCGCTTGGGGTTGACGAAAGAAACCACTTCGGTCCGTCGCGCGCCGGCGGCTTCCAAGCGAGCAATCATCTCCAGCTTCTGGCTCACATCGAAGACGATCTTTTCGTTCTGCAGGCCGTCGCGGGGTCCGACTTCGACGATCTCGATCCTTCGGCTCATGGTCGGGTTCCCTTCAAGTCCACGCTCGGTGCCACATAGACCCGCAGCGTCATCGGATCACCTTTGGAGTAGTTGAGGCCGTCGACTCTGGCCACCTCGCGCGCTGTGCCGCCGGCGGCTCGTAGCGCCGCCTTGAAGGCGGCGTCCTCACGGGCCTCCACGATCGCAGGGCGGTTGTCGATCACGGCTTCGGCTGCTTCCTTTGGACCGTCCAGTTCGGTGTCGGTCCCAAGGGCGAACACGAGGCTGGGCTCGGCGAACCCCGCTACCGCCACCGGCGCCTCGGCGACGCCCTGCCGCGGGAGGAGTTGGTGCACATCCAGGGCCTTTTCCAAGCGCGTTGACAGCCAAAGCGGACCCAGGCGCGGGGCGAGGCCCGCGGCGAGCGTGCCGTGACCCAGAACGCCGAGTGCGAGAGCAGTCAGAATGGCACCCTGCGTCGCGCCGCGTAGCAGCAAGCCGCCGCCGACCAAGCCCGCCGCCGCCAGCAGGCCGCCGGCAAAGGTCGCGGCCCAGACGTCCGACGCATCGCCGTAGAGCGAGGCGAGATAGAACACCGCGCCAGCCAGGGCGCAGCCAACCACCGCCGACAGACCTGCCCCTAGCCACGTACAAACCCGACCAATGGGCTCAGCTGCGGCCCGCGCCGCAAGCCAGGCCAGTGCCCCATAAGCCGGCATTGGATAGTGCGGCAGTTTGGTCGGTAGGAGTTCGAAGACCACTGCTGTCGGGATCAGCCAAGCCAGGGCAAAGCGCACGCCCGGCTCGGCCCGGTGACGCCATGCGCCGACCAGGGCCGCTGGAAGTAGGAGTGTCATAGGGAAGGCCAGTAGCGGCGCGAGCAGGCTGTGGTAGCCCGG
>JAYTWT010000165.1:0-1678 GCA_043743295.1 Alphaproteobacteria bacterium
GACGCCCAAAGTCGGCGACATGGACACCGAGCTGTTCAAAGAATTCCACCACGCTTTTGCCATGAACGGTGGGGCGTGCGTGCACCTGGAAACCCTCTACGGCAGCAACTCGCACCACATTGCGGAGAGCGGGTTCAAGGCCCTGGCTCGGGCGGTGCGCCAAGCGGTGGAGCTAGACCCCAAAACCCTGGGCCATGCGCCTTCCACCAAAGGCGTCCTCTAGGATCATCACGATGCAGAGGATCGCCCTGATCGATTATGGGTCGGGCAATCTGCGCTCGGCCGAGAAGGCTCTGGTCCGCGCCGCTGCGGGCCGGGCGGACATTGTCGTGACCTGCGATCCGGAAACCATCGCGGCCGCCGACCGGATCGTTCTGCCGGGGGTCGGCGCATTCGCCGCCTGCATGAGCGCCCTGACCGCCCGCACCGGCGTGATCGAGGCGATTGCACAGAACGTCTATAGTCGAGGTGTGCCCTTTCTAGGCATTTGTGTGGGCCTGCAGCTGATGGCGTCTCGCGGGCTGGAGTTCGGGGTAACGCCGGGTCTGGGGTGGATCGATGGCGACGTGCGCCGGATCGAGGTTTCTAATCCGCACCTGAAGGTGCCGCACATGGGGTGGAACAACCTGTTGGATGTGACCGATCACCCGGTGCTAGCGGGGCTGAAGGCGGGGGCACCGGTCTACTTCACCCACTCCTTCGCGATGTTCCCTAGCGACGAGGCCGATGTCGCCGCCTGGGTCGATCATGGCGGGCGCTTCCCGGCGGCGGTCGCCCGGGACAATCTCGTCGGGGTGCAGTTTCACCCTGAAAAATCACAATCCACCGGGCTTAAGCTATTGTCCGATTTCCTGGAGTGGCGCCCGTGATCCTCTATCCGGCCATTGATCTCAAAGACGGCCAATGCGTGCGCGTGCTGCATGGCGACCTGTCGACCGCAACCGTGTTCAACGCGGATCCTGCTGCCCAGGCGCGCGCCTGGGCTGACGCGGGCTTCCACTGGATTCACGTCGTTGACCTGAACGGCGCCGTGCAAGGCAAGGCCATCAACGCGCCTGGCGTCGAGGCGATCCTGGCGGCTGTTTCCGTCCCGGTTCAGCTGGGTGGCGGCATCCGCACTCTGGCGGACGTCGAGCGCTGGATCGAGGCCGGGGTCAGCCGGGTGATCCTGGGCACGGTGGCCGTCAAGCAGCCGGACATCGTGATTGCTGCTGCCCTGGCCTATCCCGAACAGATCGCGGTCAGCGTTGATGTGCGCAAGGGCAAGGTGGCGGTCGAGGGCTGGACCGCCGACAGCGACCTGGACGCCATCACCGTGGCCAAGCGGTTCGAGGATGCCGGCGTCGCCGCCCTGATCGTCACCGACATCGACCGCGACGGCACCGTCATGGGCTTCAACGTCGAGGCGTTCGGGGCGATGGCCGACGCGGTAAAAATCCCTGTCATCGCGGCTGGCGGCTTGGCCAGTATCGACGATATCATCAAGCTGAAAGCGCGGGCAGGCGTGCCGGTGGCCGGCGCAGTCCTGGGCCGGGCGCTCTACAACGGTGCCATTGACCCGACCCTGGCGCTGAGCGAAGCGGCATGACCCTCAAGGTGCGCCTGATCCCCTGTCTCGACGTCAAGGATGGTCGGGTGGTGAAGGGCGTTCAGTTCGTCAATCTGGTGGACGCGGGCG
>JAYTWT010000166.1:0-3755 GCA_043743295.1 Alphaproteobacteria bacterium
CGAGAAGTTCGGCGGCAAGCTCGCGCATTCGCTGTCCGCGCACAGCAAGGTCGATCCGCGTTAAAGGCTCACAGGGGCGGTGTCGACCTCCGACAAAAGGGACAAAGTTACGCTACGATGATGGCCTGATTACGGCTCCCTGACCATCATCCCGTTTTAGAATGTCATTGTGTCGAGCGGGGATGACACACGGCCGCTCCGTGGACGCCGTCTCCGATCGACTGCTTGCCCGTCGTATTCGGGGCGTCAACGTTTGCCTCCACTCAACATCAGAGGATCGAGGATGCCCTGGGCTGTCAACGGCGGAGCAAAAACCAGCCAAATGGCGGCGCAAAAGTCTGCCACTTCATTGCTGTTTAATCTCGGCCGTAGCCACGCGGCGGACTGATGGCGGAGAGGGCATCGAGGTCGAGATCGATGATTTCCTGGAGCGCGTCAGCGGTGGCGCTGTCGCGCAGGTTGTCGGGCAAGGCGTCGTACCAGGCGGCATACTCACCTTGCAGGGCGAGCAATGCTGCGACGGTATCGTGCCAGCGTTGTGACCGACTGCGGCTTTTGGCCGGTGGGTGGTGATTGATCGTGGCGGGTGGTTGTGATGCCTGTTGACGGGCGCGATGGCGGGCCTGGCGTTCGGCGTTGCTGAGCGCGCTGTCGCCTTGGGGTCTGCGGCCTCTCGGCATGGCCTGTTCTCCGTTACGTCACGAAATTCAATGGGACGATTGGTCTCGGGTCAGCACCGCCAACGGGTTTCGGCGACCTGCCGCGACGCTTTGGCGGTGGGGGCGGGCAGCCTGGCGCGCGATTTTGCCCTATCTGTCGCGTGCCAGGACGCATTGGTCCGTCAGGGGTGGTCTGGATGGAGTTTGGATTAGGCCTCGACCTTAGCCTTGCGGGCGCGGCTCTGGCCGAGGCGATAGCTGTCGGCGTTCATCTCGAGGATGCTGACGTGATGTGTCAGCCGGTCGAGCAGTGCACCGGTCAAGCGCTCGGAGCCGAAGGTCTCGGTCCACTCGTCGAAGGGCAGATTACTGGTGATCAGCGTGGCGCCGCGCTCATAGCGTTGCGAGATCAACTCAAACAACAGTTCGGCGCCGGTCTTGCTCAGAGGCACGAAGCCCAGTTCGTCGATGATCAGCAGCTTGTGGCTGGCAAGGTTCCTTTGCAGGCGCAGCAGCCGCCGCTCATCTCGCGCCTCCATCAACTCGTGCACCACGGCGGCGGCGGTGGTGAAGCCGACCGAGAGGCCCTTCTGACAGGCGGCCAGCCCGAGGCCCAAGGCAACGTGGGTCTTGCCCGTGCCGCTCGGCCCGAGGGCGATGACGTTCTCCCGCCGCTCGATCCATTCACACCGCGCCAGTTCCAGCACCTGCATCTTGTTGAGCCGGGGGATCACCTTGAAGTCGAAGCTGTCCAGGCTTTTGACCGTGGGGAACTTCGCCGCCTTGATCCGGCGCTCGATCATCCGCCGTTCGCGATCGAGCAGCTCCAGTTCCACCAGCCGGGCAAGGAACTGCACATGGTCCAGCCCTTCGGAGGCACACTGGCGCGCCAGCTTCTCATGTTCCCGCAGGAAGGTCGGCAGCTTCAGCGTCTTGAGGTGATGCGCCAGAAGCAGTTTGGGGGCGTCGGTCATTCGCCTGCTCCCGACACCAGGCACAGGTAACTGACGGCCGAGGTCTGGCCGACATTGGCGCGCGGCAGGTAGGGATAGACCTCCAGGTCCAGCTTCGGCGGCCGCTTCTCCACCTGGCACAGCACCAGGTGCTTGATGGCATCAAAACCCACCGCGCCCAGGTGCAGCGCGGCTTTGACCGCGGCATGGAGGTCTGCCATCTCGAAGCTCTCCAGCAGCCGGAGAACCTGAACGTATTCTCGCCGGCCCGCCTTGATCATCCGCGCCTCCAGCAGGCGCCGCAGGGTGTGGAACTCCGCCGGCAGTTCCCATCCGACCAACGGGGCGGCCTGATCCAGCGCTCCGATCTTCTTCTCCAGCAAAGCCAGATAATGTACAGCGTCGAACACCAACTCCTCGCGTCCGTAGCACCTTGGGTGACGCGCGATGATCTCTCCGCCGCAACCGATGATGACCAGATCGACATAGCCCCGGACCCAGACATCCCGGTGGCCATAGGCAGACGGCACGGAGTAGTCGTTGGTCTTGTAGCGAACCAGCGACTGTGAACTCACCCGACCGGTCGCCTGATCGCAGGCCTCAAACGGAGTGGCCGGCAGTGCTGTCATCGCCGCCAGATCCCGCTGCAGCCGCTGCCCGATCGTCTCGGCGTGGCCACGCAGGATGTCGGCCTGGCGCTTGCGGCATTGCTCATCCAGCCACACATTGAACGTGTCCCACGACGCAAAGTTCGGCAGCGGCACCATGAAGTTGCGACGCGCCCAGCCGACCAGACCCTCGACGTTGCCCTTGTCATTCCCCTTGCCAGGCCGGCCGTAACGGTCCCGGATCACGTAGTGCGACAGGAACCCGCTGAACAGACGCGCGCGACTACGGGTGCCATCCGGCAGTATCCGCGCCACCAGGCATTTGTCGTTATCGTAGAGCACCGACTTCGGCACGCGGCCAAAGAATGCAAAGGCGTGGACGTGGCCGTCCACCCAGGCCTCAGACGTCGCCGCCGGATAGGCCCGGACGTAGCCCGCATCGCTGTGCGGCAGGTCGAACGCAAAGTAGTGAGCCTTCTGCTCCACCCCGCCGATCACCACCAGGGCTTCACCGAAATCCGCCTGGGCGTGGCCGGCGGCGTGATGCAAAGGAACAAACATCTCGCGACCACGCCGCTGCTGCTCGCGCACGTAATCCTTCACGATCGTGTAGCCGCCGGTGAACCCGTGCTCGGCGCGCAGCCGCTCGAATACCCGCTTGGCCGTGTGACGCTGCTTGCGTGGGCGGCCGGCATCGTCGCCTAGCCACTGCTCAATGAGTTCGGTGAACCCGTCCAGCTTCGGACGCCTGATCGGCGCCGTCCGCCGATAGCCCGGCGGAACCGAAAAGCTCAGGATCTTCGCCACGCTCTCGCGCGAGATCCCAAAATGACCCGCAGCCGTCCGCTCGCTCATGCCATCACGGCACGCAAGACGAACCTTCCGATACAATTCCACGGTGAAAATCCCCCCGCCCTCCCCAAAGCCAGAAAGGGCTAAAGTGGCCGACTTTTACGCCGCCCGCAGCGGGACTATCCCGCCGCTACAGTGGCAGACTTTTCCACCGCCGATTACAACGACGACGTTGGTATCGATAATGACCTCCGTCATTCCGCGGCGGCACGCCCCCGCCGCTCCATCCGCTTCAGCTCGGCCTCCGCCACCTCGGTGAAGGCATCCCCCATGAACTTCTCGGGCCAGTTCCGGATATTGCCGTAAAGGTCGACCTCAAGCGGCGTCAGCTTCGAGACGCCTTTGGGCGCATCGCAGAAATAAAGCTTCACATCCCCGGCCGCGATCCTCTCCTCCGCGATCCGCCGCTGCAATCGCAGCAACAGGTGCTCCGAATGGCTTTCGAGGATCACCTGGACTCGCCGGTGCATAGCCGCATTGATGATCACGTCCGCCAGTCCCGCCTGGGCCAGCGGATGCAGATGGATTTCCGGTTGCTCCAGGATCACCGTCGAGCCCTCCGGCACGTATTGCAGCAGAGTAATCACCGGCAGAACCTGCGACACGCCGAAACCGACATCGGTCAACAAAACCTCGCTCCCTCCCGGCCGCGTGGTCACCCTGGCCTGCCAGCGGTTCGATCC
>JAYTWT010000167.1:0-6434 GCA_043743295.1 Alphaproteobacteria bacterium
GGCCGCCTGCCGTTCTTCCTGAGGCATGTTGACCGCCTCTTCCGACGGCGCGCTCAGGATCAGGTCGGAGATGTAGGGTAGGTCGCGGCGCTTCTCGAAAGGGTAGTCGAACAGGGTGGCCAGCATCTGGCTGGTAAGTTCGATCGAGACGCGGTCAACGAAATCGAAGGTCTCGCCAATCGGTAGTTTGTCCAGGATGGCCGCCGCCCGGCTTCGGATCAGCGGTTCTAACGCCGCCATGCCGGCGGTCGAGAACATCGGTGTGACCACCCGGCGCTGAGCATCGTGATCTGGCGGATCGAGGCCGATGAAGCTAGAACTGTCGCGGGGCTGAAACCCGTCGCCTAGAGTGATGCCGCCCAACTCAGAGTCCGACGAGAAGGCCTCGTGGTTGGAGTCTACCGCGACGATGTCGTTGAACCGGGTCACTGACCAATAGGGGCCATACTCGCTGTTGGCGCAGTAGTGGACCGGATCCTCGTTCCGCAACCGCTCGAACCAGGGCCAGAGGGTGTCGCTGGTGAACAGGTTCACATCCGCGACATTGAAGTCCTTGAGCGGGGTGGCATAGGCCAAGTCGCGGGCGGTGCGGGCGGTAGCTGCGGCGTCATCAGGCATGGAAATGGCCTCCTCAGGAAAGTTTGCGCCTGCGCCCGCACAACGACAAGTGTCGCCTAACCCCCCGGCCGCTCGATCCGCCGATCCGGGATCAGCCAGACAAACGCCACGACGGCATAAAGGGCGACGGCAGCAGGGGCCCAGACGAACGACACGGCGATCCCGGCCAAATAGACCAGCGGTGAGAGTCTGCCCTTGAAATCACGGCCGAGTGCGCGGGCAAGGGGTCCGTCGGTGCCCTGGTGGCGCATGATCACGATCTGCAAGGTGTAGTAGGCCAGCGCCGGTGCCAACAGCGCTACGCCATAGAGCGCCGTTGGAAGAGAGGCGAAGTGATTTTCACCCATCCAGGCCGTGGCGAACGGGATCAGCGATAGCCAAAACAATAGATGCATGTTGGCCCACAGAATGGCGCCGTTAACGCGGTCTACGGTGTGCAGCAGGTGGTGATGGTTGTTCCAGTAGATCGCCACATAGAGAAAACTCAGAACATAGCTGAGGAACACCGGTGCCAGTCCGGCTAGAGCCGACCCTTCCGCGCTGTGCGGAACCTTCAGTTCCAGCACCATGATGGTGATGATGATGGCGATCACCCCATCGCTGAAGGCGGCCAGGCGTTCCTTGGTCATGACGATGCTCCCGATCAGAGCTCCGACATCGCATCCCCGCCGGTGGCTGGGCAATAAATCAGTGAGCTACATTCGCTCGGGGGTGGCTATGCCCAGGAGGTCCAGCGCCAGCTCAAGTTGGCGTAAGGCCGTGGCCGCCAGGGTTAGGCGCGAGGCACGCAGAGGCGCCTCTGCGGACAGAATCGGGCATGCGGCATAGAACCTCGAGAAGGCTTGGCTCAACCGATAGGCGTGCTCAGCTAGCGCATTGGGCGCCCTCTTGTCATAGGCATCGGCCAGAGCGCTTTCGAAGGCGTCCAGGGTCAGTACCAGGTCGCGCTCGGCAGGCTCGGCGACCGAAACGGGGCCAGCTTCAGCGCCCTCGACTTCGGCGCGGCGCAGGATGCTTTTCACACGTACGGCCTGATAGAGCAGATAGGGGCCAGTCTTGCCCTCAAAGCTGGTGAAGCGATCTAGGTCGAAGACATAGGACGTGCCACGGAAGTTTTGCAGGTCCGCGAACTTCAAAGCCGCAACGGCGACCTTACCGGCTATGTCCTCGAACTCGGCCGGGGCCATATTCTCGCCGAGGCCGGCTTCGCGCAGCCGTTCGCGAGCTTTGTCGCGGGTCATTTCGATAAGATCGTTCAACTTCAAAACACCGCCCTCGCGGGTCTTGAATGGTTTGCCGTCGGTCCCATTCATGGTGCCGAATCCGATGTGATCCAGCTGGCCCTCGGTGGCGTATCCGGCCTGGTAGGCGGCGCGGAACACGATCTCGAAATGGTCGGCCTGACGCTGATCGACGCAATAGATCACCAGTTCGGGATCGAAGACCTGCTGTCGATCCAGGATCGTCGCCAGATCGGTTGTGCCGTACATCGCCGAACCTTCGGACGAGACCACCAGCAGGGGCGGAAGTTCGCGTTTGTCACCCTGTTGGGTGACGCGGATGATCCGGGCGCCCTGATCGTCCACCAACAGGCCCTTGGCGTCCAACGCGGCGACCATCGGGGCAATCAAATGCTCGACGTCGCTCTCACCTTTCCACCAGTCAAAGTCGACGCCGAGCGCATGGAAGTCGCGTTCGAGTGCCACTTGAGTCACGGCGCGAAAGCGTTCCCAGAGGGCGTAGTAACCGGCCTGTTTGGACTGCAGGCCCATGGTGATCTTTCGCGCACGGTCGCGGTAGTCGGTGTCAGCCTTTCCCTTGGCCGCGGCCTCTGGATAGAGACGGTCGAGGTCGGCCAGGGTGACCGCGTCCAGCGACGAGAGGTCGGCGGGCGCGGCGCCTGACGCGTTCGCCCCCCCAACCAGATCGCGGATGGTCGGCCGCTCGTCCATGACGGCGCCGATCAGCAGTCCCATCTGATAGCCCCAGTCGCCGAAGTGGGCGTCGCCCACTACCTCGTCGCCTCGGAACCGATAGATGCGCTTGACGGACTCGCCGATGATCGAGGCGCGCAGGTGCCCCACGTGCATCGGCTTGGCCACATTGGGACCGCCGTAGTCCACGATGATCCGCCGAGGGTGGGCGACACTTTCGGCTCCCAAACGTGGGTCGACTGCGATTTCGTTAGCGCGTGAGCTCAATTCTTGATCAGTCCAGTCAAACATAACGAAGCCTGGACCAGTATTGGCGGTGGTGAAGCTAAAAGAGTTCGCCTGATGTGCTTGTTTGATTTCGTTGGCTATAGCGGTGGACGCCCTGCCGAGGCTCTTAGCAACAGCTAACGCGCCGTTGCTTTGGAATTGACCCAGATCAGGCCGGTCTGCTGGTCTGACGACTGCGAACTCAGTAGGCAGACCCAGCTGGTCGTAGATTGCCGTGTTCGCCCGATACAACCGCGTCTTCAGATCGCTCATGGGTTCGGGATCGTGCTCGCCTGGCCGACATTGAGCCGGAAGCGTTTGCCCTCACGGTTGAAGGCGGCCATCTGCGGCGTCACCTCAAACCCGATCAGGACCTCGAAGTTCCCCCCCGACGTGCTGAGGCCCGCGCGTGGGATGACGATCTGGTCGATATTCTCGGTCACATAGACCCGGTCCACGCCTTCGGGGAAGGTGACCGGCAGGTCAAAGGTCTCACGCGCGATCACCGTGCGATTGCGGTCGGTGACGGCGACCCAATAACGGTAGGTCTTCTGGCGGCCTTTGGCCTGCGGACCCTTGCCCAGTTCGAACAGAACTTCCATCCGCACCTGAATTGGCTCGACATCCTTGTACTGACAGCCGGCGGAGATTCCCTGGATCTCGCCGGAGAAACCCACCTGCGCGGACGCCTCGCGGTCATCTTTGAACTCCACAAAGCGGGCGGCGTCATAGAGAGACTTCACAAACGGGCAGGGGCCAGCGTTGCGCAGCGCCTGCAACGGCGCTTGGTTGTCGCCCCACTCTTCACGCTGCTTGCGCTTTTTGGAGGCTTCCTGTTCCTGCTTGCGCGCGTCAGCCTCAGGATCGCGACGGCTCTGCGCATAGGAAGTGGCCGGAACGGCGGTAAGCGCCGCTAGGACGGCGGCGGCGATGAGCAGATGACGGCGCATGGGTGAAGTCCAGCTTAGAAGGGCCGCAAGGCAACGCAGCGTTGGGATCTAACTACAGCCTGACGATTACGGCTGCAACGCGGCTGGCGATTGCGCGCTGAGCGCACTAGTTAGAGACATGCCCGCCGTCCACCCGCCGCTCTCCGTCCTGCTCGCCAGCCCACGCGGGTTCTGCGCCGGGGTGGATCGCGCAATCCAGATCGTCGAGCGAGCCATTACCAAGTATGGCGCGCCAGTCTATGTGCGCCACGAGATTGTCCACAATCGCTACGTGGTCGACCGGCTCAAGGCTCTAGGCGCGATCTTCGTCGAGGAACTGGACGAATGCCCGACGGATCGGCCGGTGGTGTTCTCGGCCCATGGCGTGCCCAAGTCGGTGCCGGCGGAGGCCAAGGGGCGCCGGATGTTGTTTCTCGACGCCACCTGTCCCCTCGTCTCCAAGGTTCATGTCGAGGCCGAGCGACACCATGACGCGGGCCGCGAGATTTTGCTGATCGGCCATGCCGGACACCCAGAGGTGGTCGGCACCATGGGCCAGCTGCCGGAGGGTGCGGTTGCTCTGATCGAGACCGTGGAGGACGCAAAGACCTACCAACCGCGTGATGCAGGTAACATTGCGTTCGTCACTCAGACCACTCTGTCGGTCGACGACACGGCGGAGATCGTCGCTGCGCTCCGCACGCGGTTCCCCGAGATCGCCGCCCCGCACAAGGAAGACATCTGCTACGCGACGACCAATCGCCAGGAGGCCGTTAAACAGATTGCGGACCGGGTTGAGGTGTTGCTGGTGCTCGGTAGCGCGAATTCCTCAAACTCTGTGCGATTGGCCGAGGTCGGACGGCGCGCGGGGGCCCGGGCCTATCTAGTCGATGATGCCAACGGCTTGGATTTGGCTTGGCTGGAAGGTGTGAAGCTTGTGGGGGTCACCGCGGGCGCCTCGGCACCAGAGGTGTTGGTGCAGGGTGTGATCGACCGGCTGTCCGCGGCGTTCGACGTGACGGTGGAAGAGATCGATGCGGCACGCGAGACCGTGACGTTCAAGCTGCCGCGCGTGCTGGCCGGTTAGGTGAGCCGCGTCAGGTACCCCGAAATGTCCGCAGCGTGCGCGTGTGGAGCCAATCGGTTAGCTGGGCAATCGAGAATCGGTTCGTCGCCACCATCAGCATTATCTCGATTGCTTCGTCATCACTGGCCGTCAGGACAATGCCGTTGTCTTCGAGGAACTGTCCCATACCGATGAAGGCCATGCGCTTGTTGCCATCGACGAAAGGGTGGTTCGACGCCAAGCCGACGGCATAGGTCGCCGCAAGTTCGAGCAGGTCCTCGACGCCATCGTAGAGTCGCCTGTTTATCGGGCGCGCCAGGGCTGACTCGAGCAAGCCGTCATCGCGCAAACCTGCTGCGCCGCCAGATGCCACAACGACGTCGTCGTACAGCGCCAGCATCAGCGCTTTGTCCAACCAAACGGGTTCGCGCATGACGTTATTTTGCGAGCGCTTGAAAGGTCTTGTCGTAGCGCTTTAGGAATGCACGCCCGCGTTCGCGCCGCGCGTCGAACGACATATCGAGTGCGCCAATCGTAAGGCGACCATCCTCGGAGACTTCAAATCCGACTTCCTGCCCATGGGCCACACCCAGAACCTCCATAGCCTCGGGGCTAAGAAGTATGGCCGTCCGGCCTTCAATCTCTTCGATCTTTAGGACAATCATCTGTCGCACTCCTACTGCCCACTAACACATCATCGTTTGAACGTCTTGACCGACAACGCCCGCTCCCGCATCGGAGGCCATGGCGGTCTATACGGACATCACGGACGAGGAGCTGGCGATCCTGCTGGCCGACTTCGACCTGGGCTCGGCTCTGTCGTTCAAGGGCGTGGCTGAGGGGGTCGAGAATTCGAATTTCCTGCTCGAGACCGAGGCCGGGCGCTACTTTCTGACCGTCTACGAGAAACGGGTTCATGAGGCGGACCTGCCGTTCTTCCTGGGGCTGATGGCGCACTTGGTCGATCACGGCTTCCCCAGCGCGCGGCCGATTGCGGACCGCAACGGCGTGATTCTGAAACGGATGCGCGGCAAGCCCTGTGCCTTGGTCAGTTTCCTCAGCGGCTTGTCGGTCCGGCGTCCCGGCGTCGCCCACTGTCGCGAAGCTGGGGAAAGCCTGGCGGCTCTGCACCTTGCTGCCGAAGGTTTCGCTCTGACGCGGGCGAACGATCTTGGCCAGGCCGCGTGGGCTCCAATGTTCGCCAACCTCAAGGCCGAGGCCGAGGGCCTGAAGCTGGGCTTGGCCGCCGTAATCGACGCCGATCTAGCCGACCTGTCGGCACGCTGGCCGACGGGGCTGCCGACCGGCGTGGTCCACGCGGATTATTTCCCGGACAATGTGTTCTTCGCTGGGGGCAAGTTCGCCGCCGCCTTCGACTTCTATTTCGCCTGCAATGATGCCCTGGCCTACGATGTCGCTGTGGCGCTGAACGCTTGGTGCTTCGAACCGGACGGTAGCTTCAACATCACCGCCGCGCGGGCGCTAGTGGGTGGTTATGAGAGTCGCCGGTCGTTGAGCCCTGCGGAGCGCGCCGCCTTGCCGGTGCTGGCCCATGGTGCGGCTATGCGGTTTTTCTTGACCCGACTGCATGATTGGGGCGCGACGCCGGCCGGTGCCCTG
>JAYTWT010000168.1:0-5832 GCA_043743295.1 Alphaproteobacteria bacterium
GGCGTAGGAAGTGTCGTGGCCGTCGACTGCCTGAAGAAGAACCTCATCATGGTGGGATCCTACAAGCCTTCCGCCCCGCTCGATATCAAAGCGACGTGGCGGAACGACGCGCCGAAAAAGGCCGAAGGGCCGGAAAACCAGGCTCTAATTTCCGCCGTCTGCGCGATGGCCGACAAGGCACCCATGAAATAGTGGTGTGCGGTGGAATTGAAACGCTTGTTTGATTCCGATCGGATTTAGGCCAAAGGTTTCGATCTTAGCCCATCGCGCATTTGCGGGGCTTGAACTCTTCGACGTCGGGGGCCGCGCCGCGAGGGGTCACCGCAATGCCAACGTGGCCCTTGGCCAACCAACGATACAGGAGCAACCAGATGAGCGAGACGCTGCACAAGCAGGCCCAATCCAGCTTCGGCCTCAATCCGCAGGATGAGTTGAACGACCTTCGGATGTCGGAAAAGGCGCTGCCGCTACTGAACAAGGTCAAGGCCTTCATTCGCGACGTCGTCGAGCCGATGAGCCACGAGTTCCATAAGTTGGGCGAAAACAACCCCAACATCTGGTCCTACATGCCCGGCCAGCTGGAGTGCCTGGAGGCTGCCAAAGACAAGGCTCGGGCCGCTGGTCTGTGGAACTTCTTCCTTCCTGACGCCGAAACAGGTGAGGGTCTGTCGAACCTGGACTACGCCTACATCGCCGTGGAGTTGGGCAAGAACCGCATGGCATCGGAAACGATGAACTGCGCCGCGCCGGACACCGGTAACATGGAAGTCCTGGAGCGGGTCGGCACCCCAGAGCAGAAGAAGCAGTGGCTGGAGCCTTTGCTGGCCGGCAAGATCCGCTCGGCCTTCGCGATGACCGAACTGCATTCGGCCTCGTCAGATGCCAAGAACGTCAACACCCGCGCCACGCTGGTAGGCAACGAATACGTCATCAACGGCGAGAAGCACTACATCTCCGGGGCTGGCGACCCGCGATGCAAGATCATGATCACCATGGTCCAGACCAGCCCGGACGGACCGCCGGCCCTGCGCCAGTCGCAGATCCTGGTGCCGACTGACGCGCCTGGCGTGAAGATCATCGGCCCGCAGCACGTGTTCGGCGATCCCGACGCACCGCACGGCCACATGCACATCGTGTTCGACAACGTCCGGGTGCCGGCTTCGAATATGCTGCTCGGCGAGGGCCGTGGTTTTGAGATCAGCCAGCTGCGCCTCGGCCCTGGCCGTATTCACCACTGCATGCGTGCCATCGGCTCAGCAGAAAAGGCTCTGGACCTGCTGGTCACGCGCGGCATGACCCGCACGGCGTTCGGCAAGCAGCTGGTTCAGCTGGGCGGCAACCTGGAGATTATCTCCCGCGCCCGGATCGACATCGAAGCCATGCGTCTGATGGTTCTGAAGGCCGCCAAGGCGATGGATGTCCTGGGCAACCAGGAAGCCCGCGTTTGGATCCACATGGTCAAGGCCATGGTGCCTGAGCGCGTCTGCCAGATCATCGACCAGGCGATCCAGATGCATGGCGCGCTGGGCGTCTCGCAGCACACCCCACTTGCGCGGATGTACACCTCGACCCGCACCCTGCGCATCGCCGACGGCCCGGATGAAGTGCATCACATGGTGGTGGGCCGCAACGAGCTGCGCCAGTACCGCGAAATGCCGAACGATCCGTCGATGGCGGCAACGTTCCGGAACTAAGATCAAGAGATTGCTCCCCCAGGCCGCAGGCCGGTCAGGGGGAGCTGTCGGCTCAGCCGATTGAGTGGGTTTCCTCCCAAGTGGTCGGCTTCGTGCGGTCCTGAGTCAAGCGGCGCAAGCCCCCTCCGGCGCTTCCCGCCGCCTCCCCATGATCGCGCGACGCGCTGGGGGCGGAACTAAGTATGCGAAGCGGCGCAGCTGTGCTGATATCCCGCCAAAGACGTGCTCTGGGGAGGGCTGAGGATGAAAGCGCTATTGATGGCGGCTGGTGCGGTCGTGGCCTTGTCGGTGCCGGGCTGGGCTCGGGCGGAGACGACCTGTCCGGACCTCATGGGCACCAAGCTCAGCCATGCCGAGGTCACCTCCGCCAAACTTGAGGCTTCAGGGACCACGCAGATCTGCCACCTGAGCGTCGTCAGCCGACCGACCAAGGTCTCTGAGATCGGCATCGAAGTCTGGCTACCGGTTGGGACCGCCTGGAACGGCAAGTTCGTCCAGATGGGCAATGGCGGGTTCGCCGGGTCGGTCCAGGGCGCAAGGATGAAGCAGGTGGCCGCCACCGGGTATGCGGTCGCCGCCACCGACAACGGCCACCGCGCGATCAACACCAATGCCGCTTGGGCGTTAGGCTATCCCGAGAAGATCGTCGATTTCGGGTATCGGTCGCTCAAGGAAACAACGGACATCTCCAAGGCGTTGATCCGCGCCCAACGCGGCGACGGCCCCAAGACCTCATATTTCTTCGGATGCTCCGACGGCGGACGCGAAGCCTTGATGGAGGCCCAGCGCTACCCCGCCGACTTCGACGGCATCGTCGCCGGTGCGCCAGCCAACAACATGAGCCTCCTGTTCGGCAACGCCGCTGCCCAGCAACAGGCCCTGGCCCGGCCCGGCGCCTATCTGGACAAACCGGCGCTAGAGCTTTTGCAGGGGTCCGCATTGAAACAGTGCGGTGGAGAAGCGTTCATCCGCGACCCGATGTCCTGCCGGTTCAATCCAGCAGTGCTGCAATGTGCAAAGGGCCAGACCGACCAGTGCCTGACCGGCCCGCAGGTGGCCGCCGCACAGGCGATCTATAGTGGTCGCATAGACCCCCGCACCGGCAAGATCGCCATGCGCGGTATCAGCCCAGGCGCTGAGGCCTTCAACGGTGGCTGGCAGGCCTGGATCACCGGTCCCACTCAGGCGCGCAACAGCGAGGCGGCGGGCTATCAGTTCGCCTCTAATGCCTTCAAATACTTCGCGTTTCAGGACCCCAGCTTTGACTTCCTGAAGCTAGATCTCGGCGCGCAGTTCGACCGCGCTAAGGCCAAGATGAGCCCGATCATCGACAGCCCTGGCACGGACCTTAGCGCCTTCCGCAAGCGCGGCGGCAAGCTGGTGCAGTTCCATGGCTGGAACGACCCCGCCATTCCCGCTCAATCCAGCATCCGTTACTACGAGGATGTGGGCCGCACGATGGGTGCGACCTCGGGATTCTATCGGATGTTCCTGGTTCCTGGCATGCTTCACTGCGCCGGGGGTCCCGGCCCTGGAACAGTCGACTGGTTGGCCATGCTGGACACCTGGGTGGTCGACAAACAGGCTCCCGCCTCGGTGATCGCCACCTCCGTCGCCAACGGATCTCAATTGCTCTGCGCCTATCCCGCTGTGGCGCGGGCAGACGGCAAGGGCGGCCAAGCCTGCTCTACTCGGAAGAAGAGCTAAGCTATGAAATCGATCCTGATCGCGACCGGTGCCCTAGTCGCCTTGGGTATCCCAGCCTTCGCACAGGCCGAGACGGCCTGCACCGACCTTGCCGCGGTCAAGATGCCACACGCGGTGGTGACAGCCTCAACCCTTCAGACACTCAAGGCCGGGCAGGCCTGCAAGGTTTCGGTCACCAGCCGTCCCACGCCATCATCCGATATCCGAATTGAGGTCTGGATCCCGCTTGGCGCAGCCTGGAACGGCAAGTTCGTTCAGGTGGGCAACGGTGGTTTGGCCGGCTCGATTCCGTCGGCACAGCTCAAGATGCGCGCCGACGCTGGATATGCCTCGGCTGGGACCGATGACGGTCACGTGGGGAATGGTCGCACGGCGGTCTGGGCCCTGGGACAGCCGGAAAAAATCAGAGACTTCGGCAGCCGCTCGCTGAAGGAAACCACCGACGCCGCCAAAGCGTTGATCCGCGCCCAGAAAGGCGCGGCCCCGAAGTATGCTTACTTCGCCGGCTGCTCGGCTGGGGGTCGTGAAGCGCTGATGGAGGCGCAGCGGTTCCCGGGTGATTTCGACGGAATCGTCGCCGGCGCGCCAGCCAACTACAATACCCTGCTGGCGGGTGGTCGCACCTATCAGCAGCAGAAATTGGCCAAGCCCGGTGCCTACTTGGCCCTGGCCGACCTGCAGCTGCTGCAAGACAGCGCGCTGAAGACCTGCGGTGGTGGCGAATTCATCCGCGATCAGAAGGCTTGCCGGTTCGATCCGGGCGTCCTGCAGTGCAAAGCCGCGGCAACGCCGGGTGAATGTCTGACCGCCCCGCAGGTCGCCGCCGCTAGGGCACTCTACATTGGGCGGACCGGGCCCAATGGACGCTCTCTGTTCCCAGGCTTCATGCCGGGCGGTGAGGCGCGCCAAGGGGGCTTTCAGGCCTGGAACACCGGGACCTCGCTTGAAGCCATAAGCGAAGCGGCAGGCTATTCGATCTCGTCGCAGTTCCTGAAATATTTCATCTATGACGACCCGTCGTTTGATTTCCTCAAGGCCAACGTCGGCCCCAAGTATGACCGCGACCGCCGAGCTACTGCTGGCATGCTCGATGCCGTCAACGCCAACCTCACAGCCTTCAAGGCGCGTGGCGGCAAGCTAATCCAGTACCATGGATGGAATGACCCTGCGATCCCGCCGCTGGGCAGCATCCGCTATCGGGATGAAATGCGCTCGGTGATGGGCGACACCTCCAGTTTCTATCGCCTGTATATGATCCCTGGTATGTTCCACTGCGGCGGCGGCGCAGGACCTGGTGTCGTGGATTGGCTGGATGCCCTGGACGATTGGGTGACGAGGGGCCAAGCGCCGCAGGATCTTATCGCCAAGGCCGCGAGCGGCACCGAAACTCAGCGTCTTTGCAACTACCCCGGCGTCGCCCAGGCCGACGGCAAGGGTGGATGGCAATGCAAAGCGCCGAAGTCCAAAGGTTGATCGGGCGTATCAAGCTTGGACATAGAACGGACGCGGTGTAAGCGAACCCTGTTCCGTCATGTCCATGGCCCTTTTAGAGCATCGTGCTCTATGCGGCTGGAAGCGCTCCAACAGTCCCGCGCGCGACGCGCAGCAGATTGGCGATCGGAGGCGGCCTGTGCCCGTCATCCGGGGTCGGTCGCAACCCCGGAGGACTTCCGTGACCCTGATCGCAGCCTTGTTTGTAGTCGCAATGGCCTTTGTGACGGCCACGCTCTCCGGCGTGTTCGGCATGGCCGGCGGCCTCGTGCTGATGGGCGCGCTGGCCCTGGTGTTGCCGGTGCAGGCCGCCTTCGTCACTCACGGCATCCTGCAACTCGTCGCCAACGGCTGGCGCGCAATCCTTCATCGTAAGTACGTCCGCTGGGACATCGTCGCGTGGTATGGGGCCGCCTCACTACTGGCCGGCCTAATCGTCAGCTTTCTAAGTTTCACTCCGTCCAAACCGTTCCTGTTCCTGATGCTGGGCCTGGTGCCGTTTCTGACCTGGCTGCCGCAGTCGTGGATTAGGCTGGATGCTGGCAAGCCCTCACAGGCCTTCCTCTCGGGCCTCACAGTCACCGGCCTGAACCTGACCGCCGGCGTCGCTGGCCCCCTGCTCGATATCTTCTTCGTCCGCACGGAACTGACCCGGCACGCCATCGTCGCCACCAAAGCTGCCACTCAGGTATTTTCCCATCTCGCCAAAATCCTGGTCTATGGCGCGCCTTTGTTTGCCGGGACGAGCGTGCTTGCCGGGACGAGCGTCGGCTTGCCGCCGCTCTGGGTTTTCGCTCTGGCGATCCCGCTTTCGATGGCAGGAACGGCAGTCGGCGGCATGATCCTCAACAAGGTCACCGACCTGAATTTCAAGCGTTGGACCCGTTGGATCATCACCGCCATCGGTGTCAGCTATCTGATCCAGGCTGCTCAGTTGATC
>JAYTWT010000169.1:0-4006 GCA_043743295.1 Alphaproteobacteria bacterium
TTACGCACCCCGCTATGATTGTTCCAGCTTTACGGCGGCACGATAATTGCCTAAAAACCCGGCGAC
This sequence comes from Alphaproteobacteria bacterium, assembly GCA_043743295.1. Taxonomy (GTDB): domain Bacteria; phylum Pseudomonadota; class Alphaproteobacteria; order Caulobacterales; family Caulobacteraceae; genus Phenylobacterium. Next base: position 67 of record JAYTWT010000169.1, read on the forward strand.
ATGCATGATTATAAAATAAGCAGTGCGGTAGCGGTTGGGGATGTCAGCGTTCAGGGCCGGGTCTGGCTCGCACCCATGACCGGTGTATCCGACCTTCCGTTCCGGCGCGCCGCAAGCCGGCTAGGCGCGCCCTATGTTGCGACCGAGATGGTGGCATGTGCGGAACTCAGCAGGGGCCGCCCTGACGTTGTCCGCCGCGCAGCCGTCGGTGAGGGCCTACCGCTCATGGTCGTACAGCTCGTCGGCCGCGACCCCAACCATATCGCCGCCGGCGCCAGAACGGCGGTGAAGGCAGGGGCGCAGATCATCGATCTCAATTTCGGGTGCCCGGCAAAAGAAGTCATCGGTGCAAAGGCGGGCTCAGCCTTGATGCGCGAGCCACTACTCGCAGCTGAAATCATGTCCGCAGCGGTCGGTGCGGTCGATGTACCCGTGACGGTGAAGATGCGCCTCGGTTGGGATCACGGCTCGCTCAACGCGCCGCAACTGGCGGCCGAGGCCGAGCGCATCGGGGTCAAGGCGGTCACTGTGCATGCCCGAACGCGATGCCAATTCTACAAGGATCAGGCAGATTGGCATGCTGTCCGTGCGGTGAAGCAGGCCGTGTCCATGCCGGTCGTGGTCAACGGTGATATCGTCGATGCCGACAGCGCGCGTCGCGCTCTCGCCGCATCCGGTGCAGACGCCGTGATGATCGGGCGTGCACTCTATGGACAACCATGGATCGCCACACAGATCGAAGCCGAATTGTGCGGACAGACGTTCATCGCGCCGGATGCCGAGACGCGCTTCAGCATCGTCATTGCGCACTTCCGGGATAGCTTGGCGTTCTACGGTGAACGGCTGGGCGTTCGGATCTTCCGCAAGCACCTCGCCGCCTACGTCGAAATGGCACCGTGGCCGGCAGACGCCTCGGTGCGACGCGAGGCTCGCGCCGTGCTTTGCCGGTTGGATGATCCCCAAGCCGTTGAACGCGGGCTGCAAGACTTGTGGCTGGTCGGTGATCGCAGGCTTGCGGCATGACCGAACCAACCCGCATTCAAGCCAAGGGGTTGGACCACAACGCCCTGAAGGCCACAGCCTTCGAACTTAGCCCCGATCCGGCACTCGTCGTGAACGCTGAGGGCTCACTGGTTGCCGTCAACGAAGCGGCCGAGAGTCTGTTCGGCCAGGGCCTAGCCCTTCTGGCGCGTGGGCGATTTCGTGCGGCTTTGCCACACGGCTCCGCCCTCGTCTCGCTGCTCAACCGCGCGATTGAGGAGGATGCCGGGGTTCGGGAACGCGGTATCCAGATAAGCCTATTCGGATTGCCGCCGTTTGAGGCCGACGGCGCAGCCGCTCCGCTGGGCGATGGATCGGTCCTGCTGACTCTAAGCTTGCGCCATGGCTTGGGTGCCGATCGCAACTCACACGAAACGGCCGGTCTGCGCTCGCTGGTCGGGCTTGGGCGCATGTTGGCGCATGAGATCAAGAATCCGTTGGCGGGTATCCGCGGGGCCGCTCAACTCTTGAAGACCGGGGCCAGAGCCGATGACGTACCGCTGGCCCAACTGATCGTTGACGAAACAGATCGTGTGCGCCGACTGGTCGATCGGATGGAGGCCTTCTCTGAGGATGCACTCCCCACCCTGGCTCCCATCAACATCCATCAGATCTTGGACCGCGTGCGGGCGCTGGCCGCAAACGGCGTGGCCGAAGGGCTGGGTCTCAAGGAACACTACGACCCCTCGTTGCCCCCCATCGCCGGAGACGAGGATCAACTGATCCAGGTCTTCCTCAACCTGGTGAAGAACGCGGCCGAAGCGGCTCACGCCCGTGGTGATGGCCGCGGCGAAGTCTCGATCTACACAGCCTACAGACACGGCGTGAAGGTTCGCGCCGCCAAGGGGCAGGCGCTGCGGGGTGCCCCAATCGAAATACGGGTGCAGGACAATGGTCCCGGCGTTCCCGACCACATTCGCGAGAGTCTCTTTCAGCCCTTCGTAACATCCAAGAACAACGGTGCGGGGCTTGGACTGGCTCTGGTCGCCAAACTGGTCGCCGGTCACGGCGGCCTTATCGACTTTGAATCCGAGCCAGGTCGCACCGTATTTCGCGTGCTGATGCCGGTCGCGGCCCCGGAGGAGGCAACACGATGAATACGTCATCAATGAAGATTTTGATTGCGGACGATGATGCCTCGATCCGGCTCGTACTCAGCCAGGCGTTCACGCGCCTAGGCTATCAGGTCCGCGCGACCGGCAATGCCACCACCCTACTGAAGTGGGTGACGGACGGTGAGGGAGATCTCGTCGTGACTGACGTAGTCATGCCCGACGAGAACGTCTTCGACGTACTGCCCCGGATCAAGAAGCATCGGCCTAAACTGCCGGTGATTGTTATGAGCGCGCAGAACAATCTCATCACCGCCGTAAACGCCGCGGAAGTCGGTGCGTTTGAGTATATTCCCAAGCCTTTCGATCTGGATGACATGACGGGCGCAGCTCGGCGGGCGTTGTCCAAACCCGCGGATAGTGAGGCGTCCAAGGCGCAGGCGCGGGCAGTTCGCGATGATCGCCTGCCGCTGATTGGTCGATCCGCACCAATGCAGGACGTTTACCGCACGATCGCTCGACTGGTCGGGGCAGACTTGACCGTCTTGATTACCGGCGAGTCTGGGACAGGCAAGGAGTTGGTGGCGCGCGCGCTCCATGACATGGGCCGACGTCGTGACGGCAAGTTTGTGGTGATCAATCTGGCCGCCACGCCGCGAGAGCGGGTCGAGACGGAGTTGTTCGGCAAAGACGAAACCGACCAAGGCAAGTTGGTGGACGCCGATGGTGGTACGCTGTTCCTCGACGAGATCGGCGACATGCCGCTCGATGCCCAAACCCGGCTGCTGCGGGTCATCGACGGGTCCGAGCCGACGCTAAACCCGCGGACGGGACGCCGACCCAATGTCAGGATCATCGCAGCGACCAACCGCGACCTTCGGGCCCTCATTCAACAGGGGTTGTTCCGTGAGGATTTGTTCTTTCGGCTGAACGTTGCACCACTGCGTATCCCACCGCTTCGGGATCGTTCGGAGGACATCCCTGAATTGACCCGAGCGTTCCTGCTTCGCGCCAACCGTGAAGGTCTTCCGGCCAAGACTATCGATGCGGCCGCGCTCGAACGTCTGAAGCGGCACGGCTGGCCGGGCAACGTCCGTGAGTTGGAGAATCTTGTCCGCAGGGTCTGTGCGCTTTACGGCGAAGACCTGATCAGCGCCCGGATTATCGAACGCGAGTTGGCCGATCAACAGCCGGTGCTTGCAGGACAGGATGGACCGGCAACTCTGTCGCAGATGATAGAGCAAAAGCTAGCCGGCTACTTCGCCGACCAGCCGGACGGTATTCCGCCAGCGGGTCTTTATGACCGCGTCCTGGAGGACCTTGAGCGCCCGCTGATCCAACTGACGCTGGCCGCGACACGCGGCAACCAAGTGCGTGCAGCCGAGATTCTCGGGTTGAACCGAAACACTCTGCGCAAGAAGATCCAGGATCTTGGTGTCGAGATGGCGCGAGGCCGCCGTTAGCGGACACGGGCGCACTGCAGCTATGCCGCAACATAGCTGTTGATTTTGAACCACAGTCACCTAGATTCCACGCGCAATGGCGTCGCTCACGCACCCCCTCTTTCGTCACCCTACCTTGGTCCGCGTGGGCGAAGTTTTGCAGTCGCGCGTCGTGTTGGGCATCGGATACGGCGTAGCCGCCGGACTGACCGGTCTGGCGATCCTGCTTGCCGCATCGCCACCCTCGAAGGGTCCGATCGGCCCCATTAGCGAAGTAATTCTGACGGTCCTTGGGTTCAATTTAATCCTGATTGTCGCCCTAATAGCCGCTGTTTCCCTGCGGATTCTGACCCTACTTAACGCGCGATCCGAAGATGCTGGGGCGCGACTGCATGTCCGATTTGT
>JAYTWT010000170.1:0-4505 GCA_043743295.1 Alphaproteobacteria bacterium
AATCTCCCTGAACGGCATCGGATTGATCCTCCCAACACCATCATCTGGTGTCAGCCATCAACCCAGTCCAAACTGTCAGGTATCTACCCGGTTCATACCAGGTGAGCCTCTTTGCATCGCGGCGCTAGCCGATGGACCTCAGGGGGCGCTGCAACCGCACGACGCCCCGAGCCCCAATTCTAAAGGCTAAGCCCGGCCACCACGTTTTGCTGTACCCGTGCCAACTCATCGTCCGACAGGGTGATGATCTTGCGGGTCTCCAGGTCAAAGGAAACCGCCACCGCCTCGGCGCTGCCCCAGGGCTGGCCGGTCTGTGGGTCGACCAGCCAGTGGACCAACCGGCGGAACCGCGCGTCGCCGCCGGAGGAGCCTGAGCGCATCTCCATCCTATCGCCCGCCCGGGGCCAGGCGTGATGGATCAGCCGGTACTCCATCGCTGCGCCGCCGACCTTGCGCGCGCCGTCATCCTGGCCCCCTTTATCTTGCCCAGGACGACCCTCGGCGAACAGGTGCGGCACCGCGTCCGACAGCCGCTGCATGAACCCCTCGGTCCGCATCCGGCCGAAGGCGTCGCACTCCGCTGCCTGCACGACAGAGCGTCCCGTACACTTCAGACCCAGCGCATCGGCCCGCGCCAGACTGGCCGTCGTCGTCACCGGCTCCAGACCGATAGACCGCGGCGCAGCCTTCTCCGGCACCTCAACCCGAAACGCCTCGGCCTGTTTGCGAAACCGCTCGGACCAGGCAAACGCCCGGCCATCGTGCGCCGTCACATGGGCGACCTGCGTCTGAAAGCTGGCGGCCAGTTCGCCCGACGCATGGCGCATCAGGAACATCAACCGCGCCTCGCTCTCACCCACCTCGATCACACCGCCGTCGATGGACAGCGGCGCGCCGGGCCGGGCCTCGCGCAGGAACCGGATATGCTGTTCGCGCACCATCAGGGTGGACGCGGCCTGCGGCGCGAACGCACCGGCCATGCCCAGTTCGGCGGCCAGCCCGGTCAGCGCCTGCATCGACTTGGCGACGTAGAAGCCGACGTTCAGGTGACCCATTCCGTCGCATTCCCAGGCCGCGACACTGCCGCGCCAAACCTCGATCTCGGCCAACCCACCATCTCCCGATTTATCGCAAACCTAGAGAGGTCCGCCCCACATCACCACCCGTGCCGACAGGCAACGCGACGGCTATCAACTCCATAGCTTCTTGGCGCTCGCTCTGACGCGAAAGGTGCGGCAAACTAAACCCGTACGCGAGGGATAAAGGCAGATGTCAGACGGCGCTAAGCCAACCAAGGTGTTCATCAAGCGGCACACGCTGGTGACGCGCCTGACCCACTGGATCAATGTGATGGCGATCAGCCTGCTGTTGATGAGCGGGCTACAGATCTTCAACGCCCACCCCGCCCTCTATTGGGGCCAGAAAGCCACCTTCGCCGACCCTTGGGTCTCGATGTCGATGGTCGAGGTGAACGGCGTCGCCCACGGTATCACCAAGGTCGGCAGCCTGACCTTGGACACCACCGGCGTGCTGGGCTGGTCAGGCAAAGAGGGCATGGCCGAGGCGCGCGGCTTCCCGGCCTGGGCCACCGTCCCCAGTTTTCGGTCGCTCACGGATGGGCGCCGCTGGCACTTCTTTTTCGCCTGGCTCTTCGTGATCAACGGCTTGGTCTACTGGCTCTGGGGTTTGATCGGCGGCCACGTTCGCCGCGACCTGTTGCCCAATCGCGCCCAGCTGAAGCCCAGCCACATCCTGCATGAGATCATCACCCACGCGCAGCTGAAGTTCCCCAAGGGCGACGAGGCGCGGGTCTATAATGTGATCCAGAAATTCACCTACCTGTCCGTGGTTGCGGTACTGTTGCCGACCATGGTGGCGACGGGGCTGTCGATGTCGCCGGGCTTCAACGCCACAGTCCCATGGCTCACCGACGTCTTCGGCGGACGTCAATCCGCCCGGACCATCCACTTCATCAGTGCCGGCCTGATCGTCACCTTCCTGATCGTCCATGTGGGCTTGGTGCTGATCTCCGGCGTCTGGAATAACCTGCGCTCGATGATCACCGGCAAGTACGCCATTCAGGTTGGGGGAGACCACTGATGACCCGCTCCAAAACACCAGCCGCCCCCATCAGCCGCCGCCGCTGGCTTGGCATCGCCAGCGCCAGCCTGGGGTCCCTCTGGCTCGCCGCCTGCGACAAGCTGACGGTCGATCCGAAATTTGCGCACGTGCTGCGCAGCGCCGAAGGCCTGACGATGAAGGCCCAGCGCGCGGTCACCGATCGCAAGGCCCTGGCCAAGGAATTCACGCTCGCCGACCTCTCCAAGGACTTCAAGGTCAACGGCACCCATAAGCCGGAGGACGAGGACTATCTGGCGCTGCTGGCCAACAACTTCGCCGACTATCGCCTCGTCATCGACGGGCTGGTGGAGACCCCAATGTCGCTAACCGTCGCCGAAGTCCGCGCCGAGCCCTCCCGCACCCAGATCACCCGCCACGACTGCGTCGAGGGTTGGTCCTGCATCGGCAAGTGGAAGGGCGCGCGCCTAGGCATGCTGCTCGACAAGGCCAAGCTGAAACCCAATGCCCGCTACATCGTCTTCCACTGCGCCGACACCTACGAACAGACGCTGGACGGCACCGGCCAGTATTATGAGAGCATCGACCTGGTCGACGCCCACCACCCCCAGACCCTCCTGGCCTATGATCTGAACGACGCACCCCTGTCCGTCGGCCACGGCGCCCCGCTACGCCTCCGGGTCGAGCGCCAACTGGGCTACAAACACGCCAAATACGTGATGCGCATCGAAGTCGTCGAGAAGTTGGACGACCTCGGCCGAGGCAACGGCGGCTTCTGGCCAGATCGCGGGTACGAGTGGTACGCGGGGATTTAGGGGGGAAGTTGTGGCTCCGGCATCGGGCAACAGTCTGAATTTAGTCGGGACGCTCCTGCCGGGCATAGAGATACTAAGTTCGGCCTTGATAGTTTCCGCTACTCACCCTCGGTGATTGCGCTCGGCGCGAAACGAAACTCCGCCTGCGTCCAGCAGTCGCCCCATTCGGTTCCAAGTACCGCTCCGCAAATGCAGGAAATGTTTGGGCCGTCCTGCCCATCGACCCCGCAGCATCCTTGCCGAAGTCCGCTAGGAAGAACCGTGTCGGTGAGTATGTCTGCGGGATTTGCAGAAATAGCCCCGGCAGGGGGATAGACCCGCCAGCCCACCTGAGAGCCTGGGCCGTAGACAGGAGCTGCGTCCTCAAGTTCCAAGCGAACCATTACCCCGACTTTGGTTGCCGGTTCCTGGTTCGGGGCCTGAGCATTGTAATCGTTGGCCGTACCCATGTGGCAGACGCGCGTAAGTTGACGACCGCAAACTGGACAGAGAAGTCGCATCATGGGCTCACCCTCTGGCCCGCTAACGAAGCGAGCCTACAACTTCGAAAATATAGCTGAACGATGCGAGTGTTACGATACCAGCAGATGGCACTGCGATTTTTGACGTGTCCAACCTCGGAGGGCCAGCATCCCGATGGTGCGTCTTCGGCAAAGAGCGGAACGCTGGCATCGATGCGCCTCGGGCAACAATTTATACCAACCGCCCAAGACCTTGACTCGCTTTTCCTCACCCATCGCGAAGCTATGGGGGAGGGGGACCGCGCGCCGAGCGCGCAGCGCGTAGAGCGAGGGGTGGAGGGGGCGAGCCACACCCCGAGCCCAACGATGTCCGACCTGCCGCCGAGCTTGTTGTTCGCCCCCTCCACCACCCGGTGTTTCCCGGGCGGTCCCCCTCCCCCGCTGCGCAGGTGAGGTAAGACGAGGTCTATCTCAAGGGTTGTTGGTAACAGCCCCCTCAAACAACTTCGCCCAACGCGGCTTCACCCGCGTCTTCCACGATCCACGGTGCCAGGCGTCCGACGCGATCAGCGGGACCACGGTGGTCGCTTCGGCGAAGACCATCTGTTCCCACGTCACGTCCACCTTGCCCCAGGAGCAGGCCTCTTTCAGCGTCGACGACGAGCAGGCGCCGTCGCGCACATCGGCCACGGTGATCTGCACGGCGTATTTGTGCATCTCGGCTTCGTGACCGAGGATCTCGGCGCAGACCACCGTGTCCTGGGCGAAGTTCTTGGGCACGCCGCCGCCGACCATGAACAGGCCGGTAGTCCCCGCCGCCAGCTTGATGTCGGTCAGTTCGCGAAAGTCGGCCACCGCGTCGATGGTCATATAGGGCTGCTTGGCCCTCATCCGCTCGACCTGATGCTTCACCAGACCGAAACCGGCGGACGAGTCTACGAAAGCCGGGCAGAAGATCGGCACGCCCTCACGGTAGGCGACCTCGATCAAGCTGTCGGGCTTCTTGGCGTTGCCGGCGGCCAGCCACTTGCCCATCTCGTGGATGAATTCGCGGCTGGAATAGGGGCGCGGCTCCAGCTGCTCGCAGATCTGATAGATCGTGCCGTCGCAGTTCTGCAGCTCTTCCTCATCGATATAGGTGTCGTAGATC
>JAYTWT010000171.1:0-3640 GCA_043743295.1 Alphaproteobacteria bacterium
CGCATCCTGGACTGGCAGGGCGGCACCTTGGGCGCCCCGCTCGACACGATGGACTACGCCACGGCGGGTACCAGCCTGAACTATATCGAAGCCGGCACCTCGTCCGACTTCAACACGGCCCTGGCAGCGGCGAACGCCTTCTTCACGGCGAACGCGGCGGTCGAGTACTACGTGGTCCAGCTCTCGGATGGCGTGGTAGTCTTCTCCGACAACGCCACGGGAACGACGGTCGACGCCGTGGTTCTGGTCGGTCGTACCTTGGCCGACATCGACTTCACCAACATCGTCTAAGTCCTCGGACCCACGACGGATACAGATCGGGCCGCCCTCAGGGGCGGCCCTTTTCGTTTACGGGGCCTTCGACGGCCCACCTCCTCGCTCGCTGGCCGCAGCCCAGAATGGGAGAGGGCAGGGAGAGGGCCGACTCGTGCAGCTGTGCGCTACCGGATGTGAGGCCAAGGCTCCACCGGCTCCGGGTTCTCGCCGTCGCACCCGCGCCAGCCTATCCGCCCCGCCAGCGCTCTCCCTCCCGGCTTCGCCGGGAACGAGGAGGCGCTTCACCCGCTCAATGCCCCAAGCCCCAGAAACACAGAAGCCGGACGGCGGATTCTTGCGATCCACCGCCCGGCCAATGTGACACAGCCCTGGAGAGTTAGGCTGACAACAACAAGCTAACGCAAACGTTTCGTCGCGGGAAGGACACCGGCGATCACATCTGGTTCAACTGATTCGCCAGCCGCCGTTCCAGTCCGCCCATTCCGTGGGCAGGCAACTAGAACTGAACTTCGAACTGCCGCTTTAGGGCGATCTGCCCAAGCCTTACGATCTGATAGTCCGCAACATAACGGCCAGCGGGCCAACCTGATATCGGTCGCTTCATCCCCACGTAGACAAGGTCCTGCGCGCGCCACCTTGCCAAAGGCGCAGCTTCCCGTCGCGCCAAGCTTCTGCCGTCTGGCCCTCGGAGATCAAGGATCACGACATCGCCCTGGCGCAGAGCAATAGATCGAACATAGGCGACGAGAACCGACGACGTCCCCGACGGCAGGGCGATACGCCCGGCCTCCAGCTGCTCCATAGTCAACGCTGAGCCCGCAAAGCCGGCATTCAAGATCGCGCCGGCCCGATAGTTGAGGCTCTCCCGCACGCCCGGTGACCAGAGCTGCCCCTGCACTGCGCACCCCGGCCTATCCGGCTGCGGCGCGAAGGGGTCCACGGTCACGCCGTCATGGCGAACCGTAAAGTGCAGGTGTGGAAACTCGGTATTGCCGGACAGACCAACCCGGCCGATGGCCGTACCGGCGGGGACCAGATCGCCCACCTTCACCCGGACGCTGCCGCGCGCCATGTGGCAGGATTGGGTTTCCCAGCCGCCGCCGTGATCGATCACGACGCCGTTGCCGCAGTCCTGACCGGCGATTGACGCCGAGCCCGTCGCCCGCACCGAGACGTCAGCGACGCCGTCGCGCAGCCGACTGACCCGTCCCGCCGCCGCCGCAAGTACATCGACGCCGCGCCTCTGCGCGGCCATGTCGGGGATGCGGAAATCAGTGCCGTTGTGACCCTCATAGGTCTGGGGGCCGCATCGATAGTCTCGCACGCCCGGCCCAGGATCCCGGTCAACATAGTGCTGCACCTCACACGTCCGGCCCGGCGTGCAGGCCAAAGGCAGGCTGAAGACCGGCGGTGAAGTTCTGGCCGACGGCGCGGGTGCCGCCGCTGACGTAAGGGCCAGCGCCGCCAGAGCCCCAACGGTGCCCACGCTACCCAAAGCTGACCCCTGTCACGGCCTTAAGGCGTTGGTTGTCAGTCTCATAGATACGCCGCAGCAACTCTATGTCGTCGGCAGTCAGTACCGAGGGGTAGGCCACGTCTTGGCCGACATGCACATCGCGGTGGACCGGCGCTTCGCCCGACGAGAGGCCGAGGAACCCACGCACGTCGTCCAACGTTGCGGCCGGCGCGGCACGTAGGTTCTCCGACGTCAGCACCAGGACCTGCTTACGCGGGAACAGCGCGAACAGGCGCTCCATCTGCGCACCATAGAAACCGCGTTCCACGTAGGAATACTCGCGATGGTGACCCCAGGGATCAGCTTGGAACATCCGCTGCCGACCCTGCCGAATGCACCAGGCGAACGGTTCGGTCTCAGCGCCCCGTGCGTACTCCATTCGCCAGTGTGACCAGGCCCGCTCCACCGGATCGCGTAGCATTGCGATCAGTTTCACGGCTGGATTATAGGCCCGGATACGCTCCAGACTGTTCGGCCAATAGGTGTAGATCGGCGTCGCTTCGCCGCGGGGTCGATGATCCGCCGCCGGGAAGTGAGCATGATAGTCCGCGTAATCGGGCCGCGCCCAGTCGCGCGCGTCGTCATCAAAGAAGTGAATCTCTTTGATGTCAGACAGCGCGATGTCCGGATAGTCGCCAAGATAATCGAACAGCGCGGTCGTCCCGCCCTTCTGAACGCCGACGATCATGAAGTTCACGCGAGGCAATAGCGTCATGAAAAGGCTCCCCGCGCGTCTACGTCCACTGGTTCCAAGTTAACCATGACGCGGGCAAATTTTGGTCCTACTTCTTTCCGACGACGGACGAGAACAGCGGATAAACCCATCGCAATCTTGACGCTCCTAAGCGGGGCAGGCGAAGAAGCCACATGATGCCTCCGATGCTCGCAGCCCGACCTTTGCAGAGCTATCAGGTATTGACCCCCCGTGGCCCGGTCTACCTGCAGGCGGAGAACCTAAGGCCCCATATCCTGATGATCCACGGCTTCATGCGTCATCCTGGAATGCTGGAAGCTTGGCGACGTCTGATACCAGGCGTGGGGTTCATTAACCTACCCGGTCACGGCGGCGCCGGAGACCTTGACGAGGTATCCGTCCAGGCCTGGATCGAGGGCCTGGATGCGATCATAGATGTGTTGGAAGGCCCGCCGCCTCTTTTGGTCGGCGAGAGCCTTGGCGCGATAGCTGCGCTCGGCATGCGGGCCCGCGCGGTGATTGCCGTGGACCCGATCCTATCAACCCATCAACTGTGGCCCCAGTTCGCGCTCTTCAAGAAAATGCGTGCAAAGGGACAACCCGTTCGGTCGGCGTTCGAAGCGCTGTTCGAGACGCCGTTTCATTGGATCCTCGAGCGTATTCGCGTACCGACGCTCGTTTTGGCCGGAGATGTGCCGCTTATGCCGCAGCGCTCTGGCGTCCGGTTACCCAGCCTGCTGACCGACGAGGACCTTGCCCTCTATGCGGTACATCCTCTTGTAGAGGCTGTGCGGATCCCTGGGGGGCACAACTTGCTCGACAAGAACCCGCTGGGTGTCCTTGAGGCGGCGGGTCCGTTTGTCGCGCGCCATGGCGGCTTCACCGCCGTGCGCTTCTGAATCAGCCGCGTAGGCGCTAAAGGGAAGGCCTGCGCTGCGCAGCCCGGCGCGATAGGGTCTGATGATGAAGACTGTGATTCTCGCGGGCGGCCTCGGCACCCGCATCTCCGAAGAGAGCCATCTGAAGCCCAAGCCGATGATCGAGGTCGGTGGCCGGCCGATCCTTTGGCACATCATGAAGCTGTATTCGCACTACGGCTTCAACGACTTCATCGTCTGCCTGGGTTACCGCGGCTATGTGATCAAGGAGTATTT
>JAYTWT010000172.1:0-5539 GCA_043743295.1 Alphaproteobacteria bacterium
CCACCATCAAAAGCCTCACTCACAGCAATCAGCGGAATGTCGTTGTTGATCGGAGTTTGCGCAGTCGCCAGAAACGGTAGAGCGCCGATAATCTCATAGGTTGTGCCGCTCTGGCCGCAATCGGTCTTGCGGATGATCCCCATTCTTTCCATCCGAGCGACGTTTGCGCGTAACGGTCGGACCTGCATCATGGCGATCCGGGCGAGGTCCGTGGCGGTCATTGTGACCTTCGCTTCGTGGTCTGCGTTCAGCACCAGGGCCATCAGTATGAGCCGCTGGGAGAGGGTGTCGGTGGGCACAGTGAGCGCCCATTCCATGGCAGTCTGTCGGCTCATACGGCTTTCCTTCCTCGTCCGGTTCCCCGGTTTTTGCAGGCGTGGATGATGGCTTGAGCGGTCTGCCAGGACGGGCGCCAGAGGTCGGTGATCTCCGGGCCTTGCAGGATGATGGTAAAATATTCCTGTTGGGGGCGCGTGCCCCAGCCGTTGGACACGACCGACCATGCTGAGTTGCGCCATGTGGACAGCGGCGGGCGCACGGGCGGCAGGCGGTGCCTGGGATCTGAGACGGATAGGAGGGTCTGGGCATCGACCGCGGACAGGCTGGTGCCTGCCGGTGGGAGCCGCAGAACGATGTCCTGCCAGGTGATCCCGGCCATGGAAATGAGGGTGTTAGCGAGACGGGCTGCATTGAGAACTTCGCCGTCATGGTCAGAGCCCATGCGTCCCAGGACAGCGGCAAGGCGTATCCTGAAATCGGGTCCGTCTGATTGCATTTTCAATCCTAGGTTACCGAGCCATTGGCAAGATGGCGTTAGAACTGAAGCGGGGTGGAGTGCGCCTTGCCGCCACTCCGCGAACCACCCAAGGAAAATGGTTTACCCCGTTCCAGTGCGCCATTGGTTGCCCGCCGCGCCGTATGCCGTCAATCCCCGTTGAAAGTTATCCCCAGAAGTTTTTTTGTGTTCATTTACAGCAACCATCCCTTGTCGCGTGTGAGTATTCATGCAATCGTGCTGATATTGAGTAAAAGTCACCACGACATGCCGGTAGGTTGAACAAAGCGGGGGCGATGCGTGCCAGGATTTATGCCGGTCAACATCCGAAAAAAATCACCGCTCGCTTATCGGTTGGACAAGATGCCGCTGTCCGCATCCCCGCAAATCTACGACTGCGATCCTGACATTCGCCCGTCGAGGGTCCGAATTCTACTGAAGCGTTGGAGTATCCGGGAGCGAGAATTGGCGGCGGCGGCCAGGATCGACCCGACGACGCTGACCCGCTGGATGAAATTCCAGGACAGCGATCGGCGGCATCCGTTCGAGTGGGCGAAGCGGATGGGCGAGGGGATGTGCATGCTGATCAACGACATCGCGATCGAGCAACTGCGGGTGAACAAGGTCCGGCTGATGGAGCGGCAGAAGGTCGCGCTCGCCGCGGTGCTGGTGGAGGACCCGACTGATGGCTGATCGCCCGGTTAAGTCATGCGGGACCTGCAAGCACTTCAAAGTGCGGAAGCACAACAGGGTGTGGACGAAGTTTTACGAGACGCATGTCGCCGCGGGGGACTGCAAATTCCCCATCAATCTGCCCAAGAAGCCCCAAGCGCTGCAATGGTCCTTTATGCTGGCCGATAGCGGCGCGAAATGCCCGACATGGGCGAAGATCGATGTCTGACGCCCCGCGCAAGCTGAGCGACCTGCACAGGGGCCGCATCCTGAAAGCGCACAACCGGGGCGTCCTGGGCTTCCTGCGTGGGACCATGAAGGAGCCGCCGGTGGGGAAGCGGCAGACCGTAGCGGCGGCCCTGCGCGCGGGCTGGCATTCGGCCAAGGCGGCGTATGAGGCGAGCAACCAGTGACCGAGCCCCACACCATCCGGCCGTCGTCCCTCGTCACCTTCCTGGACTGCCCGCGACGTTGGGCGGCGCAGCATTTGACTGAGATGGTGACCGACTACGGCTTCCGGCTGAACCAAACGCGGCCCACCCACGTCGGCGCCTGCGTCGGCTCGGGTGTTCATGCCGGCGCGGGCTACACGCTGAACGAGAAGCGGTCCACGGGCGGGTTGGGGAGCGCCACAGAGGCAGAGGACCGGGCGGTGGGGGAGTTGAAGGCGCGAATGGAGTGGGGCGTGTCCTGGGACGGCACCACGGCCAACCTGAACACGGCACAGCGGCAGGTGGCGCGGATGACGCTAGCCTACCGGACCCACCTTGCGCCCATCATCGAGCCGCTGGTGATTGAGGAACGGCTTGATGCCGATATCGGCGAAGGCTGGATCCTGTCGGGGCAGCCGGACACGATGGCGGGCGATCCCCAGCGCGATATTCGCGATCTGAAGACCGGCGTGCGGCGGCGGGCGAACAGCGTGCAGTACGGGGCGTACTACGTGCTGTTGAACGCGCACCATTACCAGCCGGTCACGATCATGGAGGACTTCTTGCCCCGCGTTCGGGTGGAGAAGGAGCAACCTCCGCCGATCACCAAGAGCATGCCGATCGCGCTGGCGGTGGCCGACGCTCTTGAGGCGATCGACGACATCATGCGCAGCACGCGGCGTTTTGAGGGCCGGCTGAAGGGCGATGCCACCGGCCGGGCTCCGCAGACGGCGTTCCGCGCCAATCCGAATTCCCAGCTATGCGGCGAGAAGTGGTGCCGCGCCTGGGGGACTGATTTCTGTCACGCACACCAAAAGGAAACATGATGAGTGGAACACAGGCGCCGCCGGAAGATCGGTTCGGCGCGAGTTACGACGCATTCGGCGGCCAGGCGGCCACAACGACGGTCGAGCATCAAATGCCGGCGCTGAATTCCATGCCGATTGGGGGTGCGAACAGTGCCGTTGATCTTGCCGCTTCGGGCCTGATCACGGCTCAGCGGGTCGCGGTCAAGCGCAACCTTCCGGCCATTCGCCAGGACGCGATCGTGGCATCACAGGAGGCCGGCGACGGGTTCTTCTACCGCTTGCCGTTCAAGTCCAAGGGCGGCGGTACGACCTATGTAGAGGGCCCGACCGTCCAGTGCGCAATGACCGCGGCAACGCTCTATGGCAACTGTCGTGTCGAAGCGTTTCTTGCCAACGAGACACCGCAGGCGTTTCAGTTCTTGGCGCGCTTTTCCGACCTTGAGCGCGGCGTGACGATCACCCGGGCGTTCTGGCAACGCAAGGGGATGAACACCGGCATGCGCGATGCCGAGCGGCAGCAAGAGATCATCTTTTCGATCGGCCAGTCCAAGGCGATGCGCAACGTCGTGGTGGCGGCGTTGGGGTGGCTTACCGAACTGATGGAGAAGGAGGCCAAGAAAGGCATCCTCTCCAGGATCGAGAACAACCCGAACGGCGCGCGGGATCACATCATCAAAATCTGCAATGAGTTGGATATCCCTCTTGCGCGTGTTGAGCGATCCGTTGCACGCAAGGCGGCTGACTGGCTGGCCCCAGATATGGCCCGGCTGCTCGGTCAGATCGCCAGCGTGCGGGATGGGTTTGCACTGGCCTCTGATCTATTCCCAGAGCCGGGCGCAGAGGAAGCCGAAGCGGCGACTGCGGAGGTCGCCCAGGCCAAGACGATGGCCACAGATGCAGCTAAGCCGGCGGCAACACGCAAGCCGCGCCAGGCCAAGGAACAGGCTCCCTCGCCGTCAGGAACAGGCGGAGAGGCGGAGGCCGCGGGCGCACCGGAGCGGGAAGTGGAGGCGGCTGCCGTCGTCACCCCAGTACCGTCACCGGGCGCCCGCCTGCCCGAAGAACCGACGCCGGAGCAACTCGCGGGGGCCGATGGCGAGTGGGACGGGGACATGACAATCGACGAGGGCGACGAACCCGAGCCGCCGGCGATCCGTAAGCCCGACCTGGGAGGGCTGGATTTTGTCTGATCAGCAATCCGCGGCGGTCCTGTCCGTCCGCAACTTCCTTGGTATCCGCAAAGCCGACATCACCCTGAAGGGGCTCAATCTCGTCGGCTCCCGGAACGGCGGCGGGAAGACGTCGCTCATCAACGCCGCCACATCTGGGCTATTGGAGCACGCGCAGGCGCGGGGTGTCACCACAAAGAAGGCTGCGGCCGCACTGGTTACGAACGGCCAGGATGAAGGCTCCATCACCGTCAAGCGCGGCGCCGGCCGGTTCCAGATCGTCTATCCGCAGGGGGAGGCGAACCAGGAGGGGCCGCCGCACGAAGCCCCCACGGCTCTGGCGCTCGGTGTGGCGAGCTTCCAGGCCCTTTCCTTGTCCGATCGCATGCGGGAGATCAGCGATCGGACCAAGGCGATGCCTGTGCGGAAGAACCTGCGCGATTTCCTCGCCGCACACGAACATCTCAAGGCGTCCATCGACCAGCGGAGCACCTCGGATCCAGACAAGTCCGTGCTGGACGATATGACAGATCGGCTCATGGCCCGGATCGACGCGAGCGGCTGGGATGCTGTGCTGAAGGCCATGAAGGAAGAAACCGCCAAGGGGCGCGGGCGGTGGGAGCAAATCACCGGCCAGCGCTGGGGTGCGAAGAAAGCCGACAACTGGCGTCCGGGCATCCTGCAACCGGGCGAGATTTACGATCAGGTTAAGGCCGCCGCGACGTGCCAGCGCGAGAACGAGAAACTTGAGACTTTGCTGAAGCAAGAGGGCATGGCCGAAGGTGACCGGGCCGCGCTCACCAACACGGTGTTGAAGGGCAAGGCGTCGGCTGAGCGTATCGCGGCGCTGGGCGACAAGTTGGCGGAGACGGACAAAGAGATATCCCGCCTCGTCGCGCAGCAGTCCGCACCGAACGCGCCGATCGCCTACACCGACCTGATCCGCTGTCCATCGTGCCAGACGTTCATCCGGGAAGTGATAGGCGGAACCACCGGTGCGGCCGGGCCGGCGGCCTATCGGACATTCGAGGCTGTGCAAACCCCGCCGCCGGATGATCGGGCGGTGGAGGAAAAGCAGGCTCGGGAGATATCCCACGGCATTAAGTATCTCTCGGAACGCCGGGCCGAGATGCAAGGCGAGCGAGCGAAGATGCAGGCCGACGTCACCGCGGCGAACCTGGCCGAGAGAAAACTGGGCAAGGCCGGTGATGCCAGCGGCGTCGAGGTCGATGTGATCACGGCGCAGCGGCAGATCATGGCCAACGCGGTTGCTCTGTACGAAGCGATCAAGGCGCGGGACGAGGCCGCGAAGGAATATGCCAAATACCTCACCGTCTCGGCCGTGGTGGACGCGCTTGAGCCGGACGGCGTTCGTATCGCGGTGCTGCGGGCAAAGATCGACGCGCTGAACGACCAGATGGCCGAGATATGTGCCGATGCCGGCTTTCCGCCGGTGCGCCTGGATGGGGACATGCGCATCAGTTTTGGCGAGGCCGATAACGTCCGCCCGTCGGAACTGACATCGCGTTCCGAGCAATGGCGGATTGATTTCGTGTTCACCATCGTCTGTGCGGTGAAAGAAGGAGTGTCGTTCATCCTTTTGGACGAACTGGACATGCTGGAACCCGATAGCCGGAGCGGGCCGCTGAAGGCCATGCAGGCGCGCGGGATCGGCGGCATCGT
>JAYTWT010000173.1:0-3260 GCA_043743295.1 Alphaproteobacteria bacterium
GGCGGTCTAAAAGACCTGAGCTTCGATACCATTGCCGGGGCGGATTCTAATGGGGCCCTGCCCCACTACCGTCCCACTGAGCGCCTAAACAAGCAGACCGGTCAGGGATCGCTATTGCTGGTAGACAGCGGCGGCCAATATCTGGATGGCACCACCGATGTCACCCGGACTGTCGCCATCGGCGAGCCCAGCCGGGAGATGTGTGAGCGCTTCACCCTGGTGCTGAAGGGCCACCTTGCCCTGGCGCGCATCCGCTTCCCGGCCGGCACGACCGGCTCGCAACTCGACATCCTGGCGCGCATGGCCATGTGGCAGCAGGGGCTGGACTATGACCACGGAACCGGCCACGGCGTCGGGTCGTATCTGGGTGTTCACGAGGGCCCGCAGCGGATCGCCAAGGCCCCCAACACCGTAGCGCTGCGCCCTGGAATGATCCTGTCCAATGAGCCCGGCTACTACAAGGAAGGCGGCTACGGCATCCGCATCGAGAACCTGCAGGTGGTGACGCCGCCCGCACCCATCCCCGGTGGCGAGCGCCCGATGCTGGGGTGGGAAACCCTGACCCTGGCCCCCATCGACCGGCGACTGATCGTGGTCGACATGCTGACGCCAGAAGAGCGCGCGCAACTCGACGCCTACCACGCCCAGGTCCACGACACGGTCGGACCGCTTCTTGACCACGTGGTCCGCGCGTGGCTGGCCGACGTCGCGAGACCGCTCTGATGCCCGACGCCCCCAACGCCCATCAGGCAATCTATTGGAATGAAGGCGCAGGGCCGGTCTGGGCTGACCTGCACGAGCCGCTCGACCGGCAACTCAAGCCGCTGGGCGAGGCAGGTATGGCGACGCTATCACCAGCGCCCGGCGAGCGCATTCTGGATATCGGCTGCGGAGCCGGAGACACCAGTTTCGCGCTGGCACAGGCGGTCGGGCCCAATGGCGGCGTTATCGGCGCAGACATCTCGCGGCTCTTGCTGCACGTGGCGCGCACGCGGTCAGCGGCCCTGCCCGGCCTCGGCTTCCTCGAGGCTGACGCTCAGACGCATCGCTTCGAGGCCGGAGCCTTCGACGCGGTGTTCTCGCGCTTCGGGGTGATGTTCTTCGCCGATCCGACCGCCGCCTTCGTGAACATTCGCAGCGCCCTGAAGCCCGGCGGTCGTATGACCTTCGTCTGCTGGCGCACGCCGCCGGAGAACCCGTTCATGGGCCTGCCCATGGCTGCTGCCTTGGCCCATGTGCCGCCACCCCCGCTGCCGGAACCGGGCGGGCCAGGCCCCTTCGCCTTCGCCGATCCGGAGAACGTGCGCGGCATCCTCCGCGCGGCAGGCTTCACCGACCTCCTGTTCACACCCCACGACGCGATGATCGGTAGCGGCGATCTGGAGACCACCCTGGCCATGTCGCTGAAGGTCGGCCCGTTGGGTGGCCTGCTGCGCGAGAACCCCGACAAGCGTGATGTGGTGATCGATGCTGTCCGCACCGCCTTGGCCGCCCATGACGGACCCGATGGCGTCAAACTGGGGGCAGCGGTCTGGATTGTCAGCGCGAGGAACTAACATGCGAGCCATCTCCGTCGCCGTCGCCGTCGCCGTCCTGGCCCTTGCCGGACCTGCGTTCGCCGCGTCAAGCCCACCCGAGGCTGTCGTCGTCGCGGCGGCTCAGCGCTTCTTCGATGCCATGGCTGCAAACGATCCTGCCGCGCTGCGCGAGGTCACCCTGCCCGGGACTGTCTTCACCGCTGTCCGCCGTTCCGACGCGGGCGAAACGCGCGCGAGCCGCATTCCATTCGAAGACTTTGCCAAGAACCTCCGCCCGGGTTTTCACGAAGCGATGTGGTCGCCGCAGGTGCAGATTCGCGGAGACATGCTGGCGACCCTATCCGCGTCCTACGAATTCAAACTCGACGGCAAAACCACCCACTGCGGCATCGATGTCTTCAACATGGTCAAGGTTGACGGGGCCTGGAAAATTGCCAGCCTCTCCTGGACCCAGGAGCCGGGCGCATGTCCGGAACTGAAGGCGGCGAAGCCGAGCTAACCGACCATCGCCAGCCACTCATCCTCGGTCATCACCGTAATCCCCAAGTCGGTCGCGGTCTTGAGTTTGGACCCAGCCCCTGGCCCGGCCACGACGATGTCGGTTTTCTTCGAGACCGACCCAGAAACCTTGGCCCCCAGTGCCTCGGCCTGAGCCTTGGCCTCGTCACGGGTCATCTTTTCCAAAGCACCCGTGAAGACGACAGTCTTACCGGCGACGGCGGTGTCGGTCTTGGGGCGCTCGGCGGGAATGACCCGAAGTTCGGCCAACAAGGCCTCGACCAACCGCTCGTTGTGAGCCTCGCCGAAGAACTCCGCGATCATCCGAGCGGCGACGACGCCAACAGCGTCGACGGAGGCGATCTCCTGCAGTGCCTCTCCCGGTGCCTCGCTGAGCGCTTGGACGGCGGCGGCTTCAAACGTGGTCCAGTCGTTGAAGCGTGCCGACAGTGCGGTGCGGGCCCTGGCGTTGAGCTTTGGGATTGCCAGGTGCAGGTGCTCGTCCAGCGAGAGGTCTGATGGGATCTGCAGAGCTTGGCGTGGCCCGCGGGCAAACTCCAGCACCGCCTGCACGGCGGTCGGCCCCAGGCCGTCGAGATCCGCAAGCTGAGCATACATCGGACCGGCGGTCTGACGGGCAGCGGTCTTGGCCACCTCAACAAAGGTGCCAACCGTTTCGAAGTGTCGAGCCAGGGCCGTCGAGGTGGTCTCGCCCACATGGCGGATGCCCAGGCCGTAAATGAAGCGGTCGAGGGCTATGTCGCGGCGCGCCTCGATACTCTCAATCAGATTGGCGACACTGGTCTCGCCGAACCGGTCCAAGGCCAGCAGGTCATCGCGCCGCGCATGCAGGCGGAAAATATCGGCGGGATCGTTGAGCCAACCCAGCTCCGTGAACGCCGCCAGCTGCTTTTCCCCCAGCCCCTCAATGTCAAAGGCTCGGCGCGAAACAAAATGGCGAAGGTGCGCCAGTCGTTGGAACGGACAGGCAAACTCGCCCGAACAGCGGCGTACTACTGTCTCGGCACCTGCAGCGGTAGTCTCCTTAGTAATCGGCGTATGCAGCGGACACGGACAATGCGTGGGAAAGACGAAGGGCGCGGGGCCCCGCGCCTCATCCTCCACCACGCTGACAATCTGCGGGATCACATCGCCGGCCCGTTGCAGGATCACGGTGTCGCCGACCCGCAAGCCCTTTCGTGCGATCTCGTCAGCATTGTGCAG
>JAYTWT010000174.1:0-4429 GCA_043743295.1 Alphaproteobacteria bacterium
CCGGCGATCATCTCGATGCAGGCGACCGCGTCTTCTTCGGCCTTATGGGCCAACATCGGCCCCAGGATTACATCGCCCGTTGCCCACACGCCGGGCGCAGAGGTCTTGAAGTGGTCGGTCGGGATGAATCCGCGTTGATCGGTGGTGATTCCAACGCTCTCTAGGCCGAGCCCGCTGGTGTAGGGACGCCGTCCGACCGCGAGCAGGACATAGTCCGCTTTCAAGGTCTCGGCCGCGCCGCCTTTGACCGGCTCATAAGTTAGGACTACGTCGGTCTTCGAGGTCTTGGCACCGGTCACCTTGGCGCCCAGCTTGAACTCAATGCCCTGTTTGGTCAGCGCCCGCTGGAAGGTCTTGGCGGTCTCAGCGTCCATCCCGGGCGTGATCCGGTCCAGGTATTCCACCACAGTCACCTTAGCCCCCAGCCTACGCCAGACCGAGCCTAGCTCTAGCCCGATAATCCCGGCCCCGATCACCACCAGATGACCCGGAACCTCCGGCAGGGTCAGGGCACCAGTCGAATCCACAATCCGCTGTTGGTCGACCACGACGCCCTGCAGGCCTGACGGCTCCGAGCCCGTGGCGATGACGATATTTATGGCCTCGAGGATCGTGACCGCGCCGTCCTCGGCGGTCACCTCAACCTTGCCGAGCCCGGCAATCCGGCCATGCCCCTTGATCCAGTCCACCTTGTTCTTCTTGAACAGGAATTCGATCCCCTTGGTTAGGGCGGACACCGACTCAGCCTTCTGAGCCATCATCTGCGGCAGATTGAGCCGAGGCGTCACCTCAATGCCCAGCTTGGCGAACTCGGTGTTGGCCGCCGCATAGAGTTCCGAGGCATGCAGCAGAGCCTTGGACGGCATGCAACCGACGTTCAGGCAAGTCCCACCCAGCGTCGCGCGGCTTTCAACGACCGCCGCCTTCAGGCCCAACTGGCCAGCGCGGATGCCGGCGTTGTAGCCGCCCGGGCCACCGCCGATGATGATGACGTCGTATGGGGTCGGATTAGGCATGAATCGCAATCGTCCGGAATTGAAATGAGGTCGAGTAACGACAGACACTGACGTCAAGACGGCTCAACGGGTTGTCCAGTCGAAAACATCGAGTGTGTCCACGCGAAGGAACTCCCGAAGATTCGCGCTGACGACCGCCCAACCTCGGTTGATGGCCTGACCGGCGATCATCAGATCGTGCTCGCCGATGGACGTGCCGCGGCGACGCAGCCCACGGCGAATCTGGGCGGCCGCAAGGCCATCCGCGAATGACCAATCCACGATTTCTAAATTCCCAAGTAGACTATCGGCTGCCTCGCGCTGCACCTCAGGCCGTTGGCTGATCAGCGTGCCATAGACGAGTTCGTAGGCCGCCACCGCGCAGGTGACGATGCGATCTCCGCGCGCAATTGCCTCGTCATAGCGCGCCCGAACCTCAGGTCGCCGGCCATTGACGATGTCCACCATCACATTGGTGTCGAGACTCAGGACCAATCGAAATCAAGCTCCTTGATGACGGGCTGTTGGGAGTACTCCAACTGCTCGTCGCCCCGGATCGCGTCGATCTGCGCCCAAAGGTCCTTACCGCTGCGGGGTGCCTCGTCAGCTTCCAGGATCACCCGACAGCCGTCGCGCGTGATCTTGACCTCGGAGCCACCAAATCGGAAAGCCTTGGGCAGACGCACGGCTTGGCTGCCGCCACTGGTAAATAGCTTCGCCGTTTTGTGTTCGCCCATGTCGCCATTCCATACCTACAAGATGTATATATACCGAAAGGGCCCGAGCTTCAACCTTGCCTCAAACGTCGAGCAACAGGCGTTGCGGGTCTTCGATGGCGTCCTTCACGTGCACCAGGAAGGTCACCGCGCCCTGACCATCGACCACGCGGTGATCATAGCTGAGCGCCAGATACATCATCGGGCGGATCACGATCTGACCGCCGACTACCATCGGCCGGTCCTGGATCTTATGCATGCCCAGGATGCCCGACTGCGGTGCATTGAGGATCGGCGTCGACATCAGCGAGCCGTAAACCCCACCGTTGGAGATGGTGAAGGTGCCGCCCTGCAGGTCTTCCAGCGCCAGCTGGCCATCGCGGGCCTTCTTGCCCAGTGCGCCGATTTCCTTTTCGACCCCGGCCAAGCTCATCAGGTCCGCATCGCGAACGACGGGCGTGACGAGGCCGCGCTCGGTGCCGACCGCGACCGAGATATCGTAGTGGTTCTTGTAGATGAAGTCGGTCCCGTCGATCTCGGCGTTGACTTCCGGCACTTGTTTCAGGGCGTGAACCACGGCCTTCACGAAGAAGCTCATGAAGCCCAGCTTCACCCCGTGGCGCCTCTCGAAGACGTCCTTGTATTGCGCACGGACGGCCATCACCGCGCTCATGTCCACCTCGTTGAAGGTGGTCAGCATGGCGGCGTTGTTCTGGGCCTCTTTCAAACGCCGCGCGATGGTCTGGCGCAGGCGGGTCATCTTCACGCGCTCTTCGCGAGCATGGATTTCACGGGGGGCGGTCGGCGGCAGGGCCACAGCGGGAGCCTTGGCGCGGGCTTCTAGGGCAGCAAGCGCGTCGCCCTTCGTCACACGTCCGTCCTTGCCGGTACCGGAGATCGCGGAGGGCTCCAGTTTGTTCTCGGCCACGATGCGTTGGGCAGATGGCGCAAGTACAGGCTCGGCGGCCACCTTGATTGGCGGCGCGGCTACAGGTTTTGTAGCTTCAGCCTTGGCCGGAGCTGCGGCCTTCGGCGCTGGCGCAGCTGCACCGTCGGTGATTCGTCCCAGGATCGCGCCGGGGCCGACGGTCTCGCCCTCTTGAGCGGTGATCTCCGTCAGTACGCCATCAGCGGGAGCCGCGACTTCGAGGCTGACCTTGTCGGTCTCCAACTCGACCAGGATCTCGTCCTTGCGCACCGCATCGCCGGCCTTCTTGGCCCATTTCGCGACAGTGGCTTCGGTGACGGACTCGCCCAAGGTGGGGGTCATGATGTCAGCCATGGGGGACAGATTCCTTAGGTCTCAATTGGAGGCAGAACGGGATGGGTGGATCAGGCGAAGGCTTCAGTGAGGAAGGTCTCGAGTTCCTTCAGGTGCCGGCTCATAAGGCCGGCCGCCGTCGAGGCCGAGGCAGGGCGACCGACGTAGCGGGCGCGCTTGGCCTTGATGCTCATACGCTCCAGGGTCAGCTCCAGCCAGGGGTCGACAAACTGCCAACCGCCCATGTTCTTGGGCTCTTCCTGACACCAGACTAGTTCGGCGTTCTTGAAGCGCTTCAGCTCATTGGATAACGACTTCAACGGCCAAGGATAGAACTGCTCCAGACGCAGGATATAGACGTCGTCGCGCCCGCTCTTGGCCCGCTGTTCGACCAAGTCGAAATAGACCTTGCCCGAGCAAACGATCACCCGCTTGATCTCCACATCCGGCTTCAGCCGAACACCGCCGACCTCGCATTCAGCCTCCGCTCCATCGATCATCACCCGGTGGAATCCGGTGCCGGCGGCCATGTCGGCCAGGGTCGACACCGCCCGCTTGTGGCGCAGCAGACTCTTGGGCGTCATCACGATCAGGGGCTTGCGGAATTCACGCAGCAGTTGTCGGCGCAGGGCGTGGAAATAGTTGGCGGGCGTGGTGGCGTTGATCACCTGCATATTGTCTTCGGCGCAGAGCTGCAGGAACCGCTCGAGTCGGGCGGACGAATGCTCCGGGCCCTGGCCCTCGTAGCCGTGCGGCAACAGCATCACTAAGCCGCTCATGCGCAGCCACTTGCGCTCGCCTGAGCAAATGAACTGATCGATCACCACCTGGGCACCGTTCACGAAGTCGCCGAACTGGGCCTCCCAAAGGGTGAGTGTATCCGGGTCGGTCAGCGAGAAACCGTATTCGAAACCCAGCACCGCCTCTTCGGAGAGGGCGCTGTCCAGAACCTCGAAGTGGGCCTGATGGTCGCCAAGGTTGCGGAGCGGGAAATAGACCTCTTCAGTCTTCTGGTCGACAAGGCCGGAGTGGCGCTGGCTGAAGGTCCCGCGCACGCTGTCTTGTCCGGACAGCCGGACAGGATAGCCCTGGTCCAGCAGGCTAGCGAAAGCCAGAGACTCCGCCGTCGACCAATCGATCCCCGCCCCGGCCTCGATGGCTTCACGGCGAGCAGCGACGACGCGCTCGACGGTCTTGTGCGGCGTCACGCGCTCAGGGATCGTGGTAATCTTACGGCCTAGATCGAGCAGCTTTTGTTTCGAAACGCCGGTCGCGTGGCGCTCGTCGCCGGTGGGTAGTTTCAGTCCCGACCATTTGCCGTCCAACCAATCCGCCTTGTTGGCGTGATAGGCTTTGCCGCTGTCGAATTCCTCATCGAGGAATTTGTCGAATTCCCCGATCCAGCCGTCGATGTCGCCTTGGGCACAGACCCCCTCGCCGACCAGGCGTTGGGCATA